>NZ_CADEAU010000031.1 GCF_902825405.1 Micromonospora maritima
CGGGCGGCCCGCCGAGGCGCTGGCCGCGTACGAGCGGATCCGGGAGCGGCTCGCCGAGGAGCTGGGCGTGGACCCCTCGCCCGAGCTGCGGGCCGCACACCTGGCGCTGCTGCGGGGCGAGGCGGCACCGGCACCCGTGTCCGCCGGGCGGCGGGGCAACCTGCGGGCGGCGCTCACCACGTTCGTGGGGCGGGACGAGGACCTGGGCCGGCTCACCGGGCTGCTCGCCGGCAACCGGCTGGTCACGCTCATCGGCCCGGGTGGGGCCGGCAAGACCCGGCTGGCGAGCGTCGCGGCGGACCGGCTGGCCGACGCTGTGCCCGGCGGGGCCTGGCTGGTCGAGCTGGCGCCGATCACCGACCCGGCCGACGTGGCCCGGGCCGTGCTCGACACGGTGGGCCGGCGGGAGCGGACGCGGGAAACGGTCCGGCCCACGCTCCGCGATACGCTCGGCCGGCTGGTCGACGCGATCTCCGCCGACGAGACGCTGATCGTGCTGGACAACTGCGAACATGTCGTCGAGGCCGCCGCCCGGCTCGCCGAGGAACTGCTCGGCCGCTGCCCAGGGCTGCGCGTGCTGGCCACCTCCCGGGAGCCGCTGGGCATCGTCGGTGAGGCGCTGGAACCCGTACCACCGTTGCGCCTGCCGCCGGCCGACGCCAGCCCGGGCGACGCGGCCGTGTACCCGTCGGTGCAGTTGCTGCGCGACCGGGCCGTGGCCGTGCGGGCCGGTTTCGCGGTGACCGACGACAACGTCGCGGACGTGGTGGAGATCTGCCGCCGGCTCGACGGCATGCCGCTCGCGATCGAACTGGCGGCGGCCCGGCTGCGGACGCTGTCGCCCCGGCAGGTCGCGGCCGGCCTGGACGACCGGTTCCGGCTGCTGACCGGCGGCAGCCGCACCGCGCTGCCCCGGCACCGGACGCTGCGGGCGGTGGTGGACTGGAGCTGGGGGTTGCTCACCGACGACGAGCGCCGGCTCGCCGAACGGCTGGCGGTCTTCCCGGCGTCGGTCACCGCCGAGTCGGCAGCCGGCGTCGCCGGACCGGCCGCCGCCGCGCTGCTCGACGCGCTCGTCGACAAGTCGCTGCTCCAGGTGGTCGACGACGGCCGGTTCCGGATGCTGGAGACCATCCGGGAGTACGGACTGGAGCGGCTCGCCGCCGCCGGGGAGGGCGCCGGGGCGCGGGCCGCGCACGCCGCGTACTTCCGGGACCTGGTCGGCACCGCCGAGCCGCACCTGCGGACCGCCGGCCAGCTGCCCTGGCTGCGACTGCTGGAGGCGGAACGGGAGAACATCGTCGGGGCGCTGCACCATGCCTGCGACGCCGGTGACGCCGACACCGCGCTGCGGATCGGCGCGGGGCTGGCGCTGCCCTTGACGATCTGGGGCGACGACGGCGGCATCGGCGGTGACGTGCTGGCCCGCGCACTCGCGTTGCCCGGGCCGACGCCGCCGGGAGAGCGGGCCGTGGTGCTCGCCATCCGTGTCGTCACGGAGATGTTCCACAGCGCCCGCGAGCCGACGCCGGAGCGGGTCGCCGAGCTGACCGACGCCGTACGCGCGGCCCAGGGGAGCGGGCACCCGCTGGTGGCGCTGCTCGAACCGGCGCTGTCCATCTTCACCGACGACACGGCCGCCGGGATCGCGGCGGTCGACCGGGCGCGCGGGCACCCCGACCCGTGGACCGACGGGACGCTGCTGGCCATGCGCGGCCAGATCAGGGAGAACGACGGCGACGCCGAGGGCATGGTGCGCGACCTGACCGGGGCGGTCGAGGAGCTGCGCGCGGTGGGCGAGCGGTGGAGCCTGTCGATGGTGCTGAGCCAGTACGCCGACGCGCTGACCAAACGCGGCGACTTCGCGGCGGCCACGGCCGCGCTGGAGGAGTCGGCGCGACTGGTCCGCGAACTCGACCCGACCGCCGAGCCGGGCTTCCAGTTGATCTGGCTGGCGACCATCCGCGCCCGCTCCGGCGACGTGGCCGGCGCCAAGGCGGAGCTGCGCCGGTTCGTCGCCGACCGGATGGCCGACCGGGACGGCCGGGACGCCGCGTTCGGGCTGATGATGCTCGGCGACATCGCCCGGCTGGAGGGCTCGCTCGACGAGGCGGGGGAGTGCTTCGCCGAGGCGATGCGCCGGCAGGACGAGGCGCCGCTCGTCGCGCCGCAGTTTCGCGGGCTGCTGCTGGCCGCGATGGCGCACCTCGCGCTCGCCCGGGGCGACGTGCCGGGCGCCCGCCGTGCCCTGGACGAGGCCACCGTCCGAGGGCTGTCCGCGCGGGACATGCCGGTGGTGGCGATCATTGCGGTCGGCTGGGTGGCGGTCGCCGAGGCGGAGGGCCGCTACCAGCGGGCCGCCGAGCTGCTCGGCACGTCCGACGCGCTGCGCGGCTGGCCGGACCGCTCCAACCCGGACGCGCAGCGGCTCGCCGAACGGCTGCGGGCCGCGCTGGGCGAGGACGGCTACGCCGCCGCGTACGCCCGGGGGCACGGCCTGAGCCGGGCCGACGCCCTCGCGTTCGTGGGCGGCGACCCGGCCCGGTGAGCCGGTCAGGCGCGACGGCGGTAGGCCCGTACGGCGAGCGGCGCGAACACCGCGATGATCGCCACGGTCCAGAGCAGCGACCGGGTCACCGGCCCGGCGACCGGCCCACCGATGATCAGCCCTCGGGCCGCCTCCATCACGTCGGCCACCGGGTTGATCCCGACCCACCACTGCAACCACCCGGGCAGCGTGTCGGTCGGCACCATCATGTTCGTGCCGAAGGTGAGCGGGAACAGCACCAGGAACGCGGTGCCCTGCACGGCGCCCGGGCTGCGCATCACCACGCCCAGCAGCACGCCGATCCAACTGACCGCGAACGCGAACGCGATGGTCAGCAGGCAGGCGGCCAGCGTGGACAGCGGGTCGGTACCGATCCGGAAGCCGATGGCGTAGCCGAACGCGAACAGCACCACGATGGAGACCACGAACCGGACCAGGTCGCCGACCACGGAGCCGACCAGCGGCGCGGACCGGGCGATGGGCAGGCTGCGGAACCGGTCGAAGACGCCCTTCTCGACGTCGGTGTTGAGGCTGACGCCTGTCGCGATGGACGCGAAGAGCACGGTCTGCACCATGATCGCCGGTAGCAGGAACTCCAGGTACGCGTGCTGCGAGCCGGAGATCGCGCCTCCGAGCAGGTAGACGAAGATCAGCACGAAGATGATCGGCTGGAGCGTGACGTCCAGCAGCTGCTCCGGCGTGCGGAGCGTCTTGATCAGGCTGCGACCGGCGAGCGCGAGGCTGTGCCGGGCCAGTCCGAACCGACGGGCGGCGCCCCGGGGCGCGCGGGTGCGGGGCGGCGTGGCCGCCGCGCGGGTGGTCGTGGTCATGCCGCCACCTCCGTGGGCTCGTCGGCGCCGTGGCCGGTCAACGTGAAGAACACCTCGTCGAGGCTGGGCAGCCGCAGTGCCAGCTCGACCACCCCGATGCCGGCGTCGTCGAGCCGGCGGACCACGGCGGTGAACGGGGCGTCGCCCTCGACCGGCACGGTGAGCAGGCCGGGGCGGGGCAGCTCGGGTTCGGCCCCGGTGCTGGCGCGCAGGATCTCGGCGACCTCGCCGATCCGGTCGGGCTCGGTCGGCCGGACCACGATGGTCTGGCTGCCGGCGATCCGCTTCAGCTCGCCGGGCGTGCCGTGGGCGATGACCCGACCGTGGTCGATCACCGAGATCTCGTCGGCGAGCGCATCGGCCTCGTCCAGGTACTGCGTGGTCAGCAGCACGGTCGAGCCGTCGTCCACGAGCGAGCGGACCACGCCCCACATCTCCTCGCGCTTGGCCGGGTCCAGGCCGGTCGTCGGCTCGTCCAGGTAGATCACCTCCGGCCGGCCGACCAGGCTCGCGGCCAGGTCCAGCCGGCGGCGCATGCCACCGGAGTACGTCTTGGCCGGCCGTCCGGCCGCCTCGGTCAGGTCGAACCAGGCGAGCAGTTCGGCGGCCCGGGCCCGGGCGTCGCGGCGGCTCAGGTCGAGCAGGCGACCGATGAGCACCAGGTTCTGCGTACCGGTCAGGTCCTCGTCGACCGAGGCGTACTGGCCGGTGAGGCCGATCAACCGCCGTACCTCGGCGGCGTCGGCGACCACGTCGTGGCCCCCGACGGTGGCGCGCCCGGCGTCCGGGCGCAACAGGGTGGCGAGGATCCGCACCGCCGTGGTCTTGCCGGCGCCGTTGGGCCCCAGCACCCCCAGCACGGTCCCCCGTCGTGCGGCGAGGTCGATCCCGGCCAGCGCGGTCGTGGTACCGAACCGCTTGACCAGGCCCTCTGCCTCGAATGCGTACGTCATGGCACCGACCATGGCCGGTGGCGCTGGCAGCGGACGCACACGACGCTGACACCGGCGCGCACATGCAACAAATGGTTGCGCGTCGGGCCGGCGGCGGCTAGCGTCATACGCAACCAACGGTTGCAGGAGGTTGCCATGGAGTACGGAACCATCGAGCGGGAGATCTTCGTCGAGGCGTCGCCCGAGATCGTCTTCGAGGTGGTGAGCAGCCCCGAGCACCTGTCGCGATGGTGGCCCGACGAGGCCCGGTACGACCCGACCCCCGGCGTGCCCGGGGAGATCGTCTTCGGCGACACGGTCGTCCCGTTCACCGTCGTCGACGCCCGGCCGCCCCGGACGTTCTCGTTCCGCTGGACGCACCCCGCCGGCGAGGCCCCGGTGGAGGGCAACTCGCTGCTCGTCACGTTCGAGCTGACCCCGTCCGGCGCCGGCACCCTGCTGCGGATGACGGAGACCGGCTTCCGGGAGATGGGCTGGGAGATCGCCGTGCTGGAGCAGCAGTACCGGGACCACGTCAGCGGCTGGGACCACTTCCTGCCGCAGCTTCCGCCCTACGCCGCGACGCTTGCCGTCCGGCCGTGACCAGCACCCTGGTCGAGCCGGTCGACGACGACCTGTGGTCCGCGATCGGGGACCCGACCCGGCGCCGGATGCTCGACCTGCTGCTCGCCGAGGGCGGCGGCACCGCCACCTCCCTGAGCCGGCAGATGCCGGTGACCCGCCAGGCGGTGGCCAAGCACCTCGGCGTCCTGGACCGGGTCGGTCTGGTCCGGGGCGACCCGGCCGGCCGCGAGCGGCGCTACCGCGTCGACGACGCCCAGCTCGCCCGCGCGGTGGCCCAACTCGCGTCGGTGGGCTCCGCCTGGGACGCCCGCCTGCGGCGGATCAAGCGGATCGCCGAGGAGATCCAGCGCGCCCGAACGGAATGACGAGACGAGGAGATCGAGATGGTGGACATCCTGCACCGGATCGGGGTGCGTACCCCGGACCCGACGAGGACCTACGAGGCGTTGACGACAGTCGACGGGCTGGCCGGCTGGTGGACCGACGACACGAAGGGCAGTCCCGAGGTCGGTGGCGTCCTCGAGTTCCGTTTCCCGCCCGGCGGGTTCGACATGGAGGTCGTCGAGCTGCGGCCGTCCGAGCGGGTGGTCTGGCGGGTGGTGGACGGCCCGCCGGAGTGGGTCGGCACCACTGTCGAGTGGGACCTGCGCCAGGACGGCGACTGGACGATCGTGCTCTTCGCCCACCGGGGCTGGCGCGAGCCGGTCGAGTTCATGCACCACTGCGGCACCAAGTGGGGCTCGTACCTGATGAGCCTGAAGTCGCTGGTGGAGACCGGGGAGGGTGCGCCGTCGCCGCGCGACGTGCGGATCAGCGACTGGCACTGAGCGGATCGTGCCCGGGGCCGGCGAGCAGGGCGCGGTGCGCGGTCCAGAGCCAACCCAGATAGGCGCGCAGCCGCTCCGGGGTGGCGATCCAGCCCTCGTCGGGATACCGGAGCAACCGGCTGACCTCGCCGGCCACCAGGTCGTACCCGCACGCCCCGCTCTCCGGCACCGGGGCGTGCGGGTCGACCGCCACCGGCAGCGGGACCATCGGGACCCGCAGGCCGGCGTCGTCCGCGGCCCGCAGCACGGTGAGGTAGACCCGGACCAGGTGGTACGGGGAGACGACAAGCGCGAGACTGCCGATGCCCAGCGCCCGCACCCGGTCGACGATCCACCGGGCCTGCCGGCCGGTGTCGCCGGCCGGCTCGGCCTGGAGCACGACCCCCTCCAGCCGACGCAGCCCGAGCGCCCGCAGGCGGTCCAGCGTGAGCGGGCGGTAGGTCCGCTCGGTCTCGTTGGTGCTCGCCACCAGCAGGTGGCGCCGCGCCGGCCCGGCCTCCCAGGCGCGGATCGCGTCGGTGAGACGCCAGTCCTCGCCCTGGCCGGTGGGGACCACCAGCGCGTCCACCCGCCCCGCCGCGTCGCCGGGCAGGGTGAGCACCATCGTGACCGCCTCCAGCAACGCCAGGAACCGGTCGGCCGGGACGTCCGCGAGCGCCTCCGCCGGCACGATCCGCGGTGGCGCGCCCGGTGGGCGGGACACTCTCGTCACGCCTGGAGATCCTGCCAGCACCCCATGGGAAACGAGTACGCATGCTCATCCGTCCGCCCGCGCGGGGCGGCAGGATCTCCAGGTGTGACGACGAGACGTGCGGTGCTCGGCGGGCTGGTCCTCGCGGCGGCCACGGCCGGCGCCTGGTGGGCCTGGCTGAGCTGGGAGTCCGGCTGGACCGTGGACCCGGAGACCGGCGCGACCAGCGGGCCGTACGCGGTCCGGCAGGTGGCCGCCGCGGTGCTGACCCTGGTGGCGCTCGCCGTGGCCGGCGGCTGGTGGCTGAACACCTGGCTGGTCGCCTCGGTGATGACGGTGGCGTTCACGGTGCCGTGGGCGGCGCACGCCGCCGCCGGCGACGACACCGGCCTGTGGGCGATCGGGGCGGCGCTGGTGGCGATCGGGACCTCGATCGGGGCGACCGTGGTCGCCGGCGGCGCCGGTTGGCTGCGCCGCCGCACGGCGTGACGACCGGTAGGACGGCCAGGGGCCCCGCCGAAGCGGCGGAGCCCCTGGCGTCACGGACCTTCGCTCAGGCGAGCGTCGCCAGGTAGTCGGGGTTGGCCTTCAGCCACTCCTCGACCGCCTTCTTCTCGTCGCCCTTGTGCGTGTTGAACATCAGGTCCTCCAGCGACGCGAGCTGGTCACCGTCCATCTTGAACTTCTTCAGCATCGCGGCGACCTCGGGGAAGTCCTCGCTGAAGCCTTGCCGACCGAACGTGTTGATCTGCTCGGCCTTGCCCAGCGTGCTCTTCGGGTCGGTCAGGTCCTTCAGCTCGTACTTGGCGTAGGCCCAGTGCGGGTGCCAGAGCGTGACCACGATCGGCTTCTTGTCCGCGATGGCGCCGTCGAGCGCGGCCAGCATGGCCGGGGTGGAGGAGGTCTTGAGCTTCATCGAGCCGTCCAGGCCGTACTGTGGGAGCACCTGCTCCTGGGTGGCCTTGGTGAGGCCGGCGCCGGGCTCGATGCCGATCATCTCGCCGCCGAACGTGCCAGCCTTACCGGCCAGGTCGGCCAGCGAGTCGACGCCCTCGACGTACTTCGGCACCGCGATGCTGAGGCTGGCGTCGTCGTGCCACACGCCCAGCTTCTCCAGCTTGTCGCCGTACTTCTCCACGTAGGAGGCGTGGGTCAGCGGCAGCCAGCCGTCCAGGAACAGGTCGATGTCGCCGTTCGCGAGACCGCCGTAGACCAGCCCGGCCTCCAGGTTCTTGAGCTGGACCCGGTAGCCCTTGTCCTCCAGGATGTGCTGCCACAGGTTCGAGGCGGCGATCGCCTCGTCCCAGGCCATGTAGCCGATGGTGATCTTCTTGCCGGCGCCGGACGCGTCGTCCGACTTCTCACCGCAGGCGGTCGCACCGCCCAGGGCCAGGGCGGCGGTCACCGCCAGCGCGAGGACGCGCTTCACTGTCGTGAACACAGAACTTCCCTTCCTTTTCGGGGTGCCGGCGGTTCCGCGTACGCGGAACCAGGGGTGCCGGCGGGGAGGGCGACGGTCAGGCGGCCTCACGCGCGTGGCGCTGCGCCCGCGCGGAGGGAAACCGGTCGCCCACGGAATCGGTGAGCCGGTCCAGCACGACGGCGAGGACCACGACCGCGATCCCGCCCTCGAAACCGCTGCCCACCTCGACCTGGGAGAGCGAAAACATGATCACGTCGCCGAGTCCGCCGGCGCCGACCATGCCGGCGATGACCACCATGGACAGGGCCAGCATGATCACCTGGTTCACGCCGGTCATGATCGTCGGCAGCGCCAGCGGGAGCTTGGTCCGCAGCAGCACCATCCAGGGCGGCGCGCCGAAGGACTCGGCCGCCTGCACGATCTCCTTGTCGACCTGGCGCAGGCCCAGCTCGGTCAGGCGGACGCCGGGCGGCATGCTGAACACGAGCGTGGCCAGCACGCCCGGCACCGTGCCGATGCCGAAGAAGAAGATCGCCGGGATCAGGTAGACGAACGCGGGCATCGTCTGCATCAGGTCCAGCACCGGCCGGGCCAGCGCGGAGGCTCGCCGGTTCTCGGCCACGAGGACGCCCAACGGGATCGCCAGCAGCAGCGCGAGCACGCTGGCCACGAGCACCTGCGCGAGCGTGCTCATGGTCTCCTCCCAGTACGGCATCCCGGCCACCAGGCCGAGGCCGACCGCGGCGCCGAGGCCGAACCTCCAGCCGCGCAGCCACCAGCCCAGCGCGGCCAGCACCGCGACGACCGCCACGGCGGGTACGCCATTGAGCATCTGGTCGAGCGGGCTGACCAGGGCCTCGACCACGGAGGCGACAGCGTCGAAGACCGGGCCGAGGGTGCGGGTGGCCCAGTCCACGGCGGACTCCGTCCACTCACCCAGCGGGACCCGGGGCAGGGCGGCGTCGAGCGGGGATTCGCGCAGGCTCATGCCGGGATCTCCTCTCCGCCGACCAGTTCCGCCTCGGCGGGCCCGGTCGCGGGGTCGGCCGGGGGCGGGACCGGCGGGTGCGGCGCTTCGTCGGGGGTGGCGCTGGCGAGCGCGCTGAGCAGGGTGATCCGGGGGATCACCCCGGTCAGCCTGCCCCGGTCGTCAAGCACGGCCACCGGGTGCTGGCTCTCCGCGCAGTCGGCGAACAGGTCGGCCACGGCGGTGTCCTCGGTGACGGTGCGGACCCGCTCGCCCGAGACGTACCCGTCGAGGTTCGACCGGTTCTCCCGAAGCGCGCGCAGCACCTCGTCCTCGGTGACCGTGCCGAGGAACCTCTTCCCCGGCCCGGTCACGTAGACCACCGAGGTCTGACTCTCCCGCAGCGCCCGGGCGGCGACCCGGGGGCCGGCGTTGACGTCGAGGACGTGGTGCGGCTTCTCCATCACGGAGGCGGCGGTCAGGATCCGGGTCCGGTCCACGTCGGCCACGAACTGCGCCACGTAGTCGTTCGCCGGATCGGTGAGGATCTCCTCGGCGGTGCCGATCTGGACGATGCGGCCGTCGCGCATCACCGCGATCCGGTCACCGAGGCGCATCGCCTCGTTGAGGTCGTGGGTGATGAAGACGATCGTCTTGCCCAACTCGGCCTGCAACTCCAGGAGCTGGTCCTGGATCTCACGACGGATGAGCGGGTCGAGCGCCGAGAACGCCTCGTCCATGAGCAGGATGTCGGTGCCGGCGGCCAGCGCCCGGGCCAGGCCGACCCGCTGGCGCATGCCGCCGGAGAGGTCGTGCGGGAGCTTGTCCGCCCACTCGGTCAGCCCGACCATGCGCAACGCGTCCATCGCGCGCTCCCGCCGCTGCGCCTTGGGCAGGCCGGCGACCTCCAGCGCGTAGCCGGCGTTCTCCAGCACGGTGCGGTGCGGCATGAGCGCGAAGTGCTGGAAGACCATGCTGACCTTGTCCCGACGCAGCCTGCGCAGCGCGGCCGGTTTGAGCGAGGTCACCTCGACCCCGTCGATCCGTACGCTGCCCGCGGTGGGGCGGAGCAGGCCGTTCAGCATCCGGATGAGGGTCGACTTCCCGGAGCCGGAGAGGCCCATCACGACGAAGATCTCGCCGGGGCGTACCTCGAAGGTCGCGTCGATGACGGCGGCCGTGGCCGGCAGGCCGGCCAGTGCCTCGGCGCGCGGTGCGCCGCCCGCCAGGCGTCTTACCGCCTCGTCAGCTCGACTTCCGAATATCTTGTGGAGCGACTTCACTGCGAGCGCGGACACGATCCCCTCTCCGACGCCGGTCGTCGGCGGACCACGCCGACGGAGGCAGTCTTCGCGTCTCGTCCGTCATATCAACATCGGTCACATCGGGTGGGCCATCAGGGCCGGCCGAGAAACCTACCGACGTCATCGCCGCAAATCCAGCCGGGACTGCGGGGAATGTGGATCTGCACACAAAAAGCAGTCGTCGAATTCGGTCGTCCGGGCCTTCGGGGTGCGCCCGCCCCGCCCGCCCGGAGGCCGCGTTTCCAATGATCAGAGCGCTTCTTGTCCGAACCGTCGGGCGGCGTGAACGTCGGTTGGGCGGCACTCGCGAACATGAAGGCGCTGATAGCAAATCGTCGCGTGATTGTCATACTCGGATCCGGCTCGAACAATCGGCGGTGGCGCGGGAAAAGGGGACGCGCCGGACCGCGTGTCGAATTCCGTCGAAACGATTCACGGGAATGTGGCGAGGTGAGGACCGCGTCGTGTCACTCCGTCCGACGGGCGCCGGACGGGCCAGGGCATACTCGCCGGATGTCCGATCAGGTCCGTGCCCGGCGGGTGGCGGCGGTGGTGTCGCCGATGCTGACCGCGCTGCGCGAGGGCACCCGCGACCACCACGTCGTGGTGGAGCGCCGGCTGGCCCTGCCCGACCGGATCCGTGTCCGGAAGGACCTCGGCGCCACGCTCGCCGCGCTGCTCGACGCCTGGGCGCCGCTGGAACGGGACCTGGCCGCCGCCGACTGGACCGGGTTGCCGGTCGGTGCCCGGCTCGGTGAGGCCGCCGCACTGCTCCGGGCGGACCTGGCCGCGCTCGGTGTGGTGGACGACGTCGACCCCGACCGGACGTCCGGCGTCCTCCTGGACACCACGGCGCGGGCGGTCGGCGGCCGGTACGTGCTGCTCGGCAGCGCCCTGGGCGGCAGCGTGATCGCTCCCGTGGTGGAGCGCCGGCTCGGCCTGTCCGAGGGCGAGGCGACAGGCTTCTTCCGGCGCAGCGGCCGTGCCCCGGGTGTCGACTGGCGCGACTTCCGTCAGGCGCTGGCCGGGCGCGACTGGTCGTCCGCGGAGCGGCGCGACGCCGTCGAGGCCGCGCGGCAGACCTTCGAGTTCGTCGGTCGTACCGCCGCCGTCCGCGCTTCGGGCTGACGGCGGCCCGATCGGCGGCGGCCGGGTCGGTGGTCGTGCCGGTGGTGGCCCGGTCGACCCGGCTCGTCAGCCCGGGCCCAGCTCCCGGGCGACGGTTCGCAGTGCCCGGGTCAGCTCCTTCGCCGAGGGCGCGGCGTCCGGGTCGACCAGCCACTGGGCCGCCACGCCGCCGAGCAGCGCCTGGTGGAACGCGCCGAGCGTGAGCGCGGTCGCCTCGTCCGTGCCCGGGTCGAGGCGGTGGAACACCTCGGCCAGCCCGAGTCGCGCCCGGCGGTTGGCGGCGGCGAACGCCTCGCGCAGTTCGGGGGAGCGGTCCATCCGGGCGATCAGCTCGAACTGGACCGCCCACAGTGGCCGTAGCCGGGAGAACGACTCGATGATCCGTTCCCAGGCCCGCTCGAACCGCTGCTCGGGACCGGCGTCCGGGCCGGCGTCCTGATCCAGCGCGCGGTCCAGTTCCTCGCCCCACTCCGCCATCGCCGCGACGAGTGCCTCGTCGAGCAGCGCCCGCGTGGTGCGGAAGTGGTAGCCGATGGCGGCCAGGCTGGTGCCGGCCGCGGTGGCCACGTCCCGGGCGGTCGTGGCCGCGTAGCCCTTCTCGATCAGGCAACGCTTCGCTCCGGCGAGCAGATCCTCCCGATTACCCATGCCGGACAGCCTACCGAGGTGTTGGAATTCTGTCTTGCACAAATGTCTCACACGCTTGTACCGTCAGCGCATGACCGATGTGCTGATCTCCGGTGGCGGTGTCGCCGGTTCCGCCCTCGCCTGGTGGCTGCGCCGCCACGGCTTCCGACCCACGGTCGTGGAGCGCGCCGCGACGCCGCGCGACGGCGGCTACAAGGTGGACGTCCGGGGTGCGGCGCTGACCGTGCTGGACCGGATGGGCCTGACCGGTCCGGTGCGGGCGCACGACACCGGCATGCGCCGGGCCCGTTTCCTCGACCGGCGGGGCCGGCAACTCGCCACCATGGACGCGGCCCTCTTCGGCGGCCGGACCGGGGGCGACGTCGAGATCGTGCGCGGCGACCTGACCCGGATCCTGCGGACGGCCACCGGCGACGTGGAACACCGCTTCGACGACTCGGTCACCGCGCTGTGCCCCGACGCCGACGGGGTGGACGTGACGTTCGCGCGGGGCGCGCGCCGCCGCTTCGATCTGGTGATCGGCGCCGACGGGCTGCACTCGACGGTGCGCCGACTCGCGTTCGGACCCGAGTCGGCGTACCTGCGCCCGCTCGGGCACCACATCGCGATCTGCACCGTGCCCGCCGGATTCGGCGAGGAGCGGGTCGAGCTGCTGCACCCCGCTCCCGGGCGGACCGTCGGCGTCTACCGGACCGCCGGCGCACCGGACGCGCGGGCGCTCTTCCTCTTCCGCTCGCCGGTCGACGCCGCCGACGACGGTGACCCCGCCGGGCAGCGCGCGCTGCTGGCCCGGGCCTTCGCCGGTTCCGGATGGCGGGTGCCCGAGCTGCTCGCCGCGCTGCCGGACGCGCCGGACCTCTACCTCGACGCGATGAGCCAGGTCCGGATGGAGCGCTGGTCGGCCGGCCGCGTCGGCCTGGTGGGCGACGCCGCGTACGCCGCCTCGCCGGCCTCCGGCCAGGGCACCAGCCTGGGCTTGGTCGGCGCGTACGTGCTGGCCGCCGCACTGGCCGAGGCGGGTGGGCAGCCGGCGGCCGGCTTCACCGCGTACGAGCGGCGGATGCGGCCGTTCGTCGCGGCGAACCAGGCACTTGCCGAGCGCAACCTGAAGGGGATGGTGCTCGGCTCGGCCCGGCAGATCCGGTTCCAGACGACGATGCTGCGCCTCCTGCCGCACCTGCCCGGACGGGAGCGGATGGTCAGCCGGGTGGCCGAGCCGATCCGGCGGGCATCGGACGCGATCACGCTGCCGGACCCGCCGGCCCGGGCGGCCTGAGGCTCAGGGGCGGTCCAGGCGCTCGGCGTACGCGTCGCGCAGCTCGCCCCAGCCGAAGTCCTTCGCCTCCGCGCCCCGGATCGGGCCGACCGGATCGCCGTCGAGCAGGTGCCCGGCGACGTCCAGGCAGAGGTGCCAGCCGGCGGCCACCATCGGGGCGAGGTCGGGTCGGTCGATCCGCTGCCGCAGGGTGAGCGTGCTGCCGGCGCCGGCCGGGGTCAGCTCCCAGCGGAGCAGGGCGTCGCCCCAGGTGTACTCCAGCAGGCGTGGCCGGTCGGCGCGCAGCACCCGGGCCGGCGCCGGGTGCGTCCGGTCGCCGTCGACGGTGCGCAGCGTGGTCTCCCCGGGGCTGCCGAGGTCGCGGTCGGACAGGAACGGCGCCCACCGGGCCAGCTGCTCCGGGTCGGTGAGGGCGGACCAGACCTTCTCCGGCGGGTGCCGGAGGTCCCGCACGAGCACCAGGTCCCACCGGCCGGCCCCGGGGACCAGTTCGACGTCGGCGAGCGGGCCGGGGCGGAACTTGTCGCGCTGCATGATCACTCCTGACTGTCGAGGTGGCGCTCCAGGGCGTCGAGGTGCGTGTCCCACATCCGCCGGTACGGCCCGAGCCAGTCGTCCACCGCCCGCAGCGGCCGGGTGTCGACCCGGTAGATCCGCCGCTGCGCGGCGGTGCGGCAGGTGACCAGGCCGGCCTCGCGCAGCACCCGGAGGTGTTTGGAGACGGCCGGCTGGCTCATCCCCAGCGCGTCCACCAGGTCACCGACGCTGCTCTCCGCCCGGCGCAGCCGGTCGAGGATGCGGCGGCGGGAGGGCTCGGCCAGCACGGCGAAGGCATCCACGGACACGCTCGTAACATGCCGCACTGGTTATATGCTTGTCAAGGAATAGGAGCGCGCGCTGCCGCGTCGCCGCCGGGTCCATATGCTCGGGGCATGGAACTGCGGATCTTCACCGAACCCCAGCAGGGGGCCAGCTACGACCAGTTGCTCGCCGTGGCGCGTCGCGCGGAGGAGACGGGGTTCGCCGCGTTCTTCCGCTCCGACCACTACCTTAAGATGGGCTCGGTGAGCGGGGACCCCGGTCCGACCGACGCCTGGACCACGCTCGCCGGCCTGGCCCGCGACACCACCCGGATCCGGCTCGGCACGCTGATGAGTGCCGCCACGTTCCGGCTGCCCGGCCCGCTCGCCATCACCGTGGCGCAGGTCGACCAGATGAGCGGCGGCCGGGTCGAGCTGGGCATCGGCACCGGCTGGTACGCCGAGGAGCACGCCGCGTACGGCATCCCGTTCCCGGCGCTGGGGGAGCGGTTCGACCGGCTGGAGGAGCAGCTCGCCGTCATCACCGGCCTCTGGTCCACCCCGCCCGGGTCGACGTTCGACTTCCCCGGCGCCTACTACCCGGTCAGCGACTCACCGGCGCTGCCCAAGCCGGTGCAGCGGCCCCGCCCGCCGATCCTGCTCGGCGGCATGGGCCCGAAGCGCACGCCCCGCCTCGCGGCCCGCTACGCCGACGAGTTCAACCTGCCGTTCGCCTCGGTCGACGACACCAAGGCGCAGTTCCAGCGGGTGCGCGACGCCTGCGCGGAGATCGACCGGGACCCGTCCACCATGACCTGGTCCAACGCCCTGGTGCTGTGTTGCGGGCGCGACGACGCCGAGGTGGCCCGGCGGGCCGCGGCGATCGGTCGGGACCCGGACGAGCTGCGCGCGAACGGCGCCGCCGGCACGCCCGCCGAGGTGGTCGACACGCTCGGCCGGTACGCCGCGACCGGCAGCGCCCGGGCCTACCTCCAGGTGCTCGACCTGGCCGACCTGGACCACCTGGAGCTGGTCGCCGCCGAGGTGATGCCGCAGCTCTGAGCGCCGGCTCGCGGGGCGCGGCGCGCCGTGCCCGGGCTACCGGGCGCACGACGGTGCACCGGGTCGGCTCGCCCCGGCTGGATTCGGCCTGGCCTGGCTTGGCCCGGTTTGGCTCGGCCTCGGCCTCCGCCTGGCCTGGTCTTGCTCGGCCCCCCGGCGTGGCCTGGCCCGGTCCGATCCGGTCCTGCCCGACCCGGGTCGGGTCCGGCTGGGCCTGGCTCGGTCCCGCTGGGCTTTACTCGGCCCGGCCCGAGCAAGCCCTGTGTAGTCGGGCCCTCCTGAGTCGGGCCAAGGCTTGTCGCCAAGTGCGATATGACTCAGAGTCATAATTATGACTCTGAGTCATATGAGGTTCGAGGGAACATTGCTTCTGGTGCAGCGTTTCGGAGGGTGGCCGCACCCCCGGAACAGCGACCTGCGTCAGGCAGACGAATCGGCCGAGCCGCCGTGGCCAGGCGAGAGTCGAGCCGGCCGACAGTAGGTGTGGGAACCGGGCGGCGCGGGAGGGCCGCGGACCGGGGCCGAGCAGGGGCCGGGGCGGGGCCGAGCGGGGACCGAGGGCGGGTCTGGACCGGAGCGCGCCGAGACGGCCCGGCGCCGCGCCTTCGGGCGGGCCGGGTCACAACGGTCGGTCAGTCGGGCCGGGTCAGCCGGCCGTCGCCCGCCGCACCGTGTCGAGCCGGCCGTCCCGGTCGCTGTCCAGGTACGTCACGTCCGGGACGCCGTCGCCGTCCAGGTCGATCTGCACCACGTCGGCCACGCCGTCGCCGTCGAGGTCGGTCACCACCTCGACGGACCCGTCCAGGTGCCGGGTCACGATCGACCGGCCCTGCCCGGCACGCGGCGGCGGCCCCGGCCGGGGCACCGGATCCGGCTCGGGCTCCGGGGTCGGCACCGGCGTCGGCGCGGTCGCCCGGGGCGTGAGGTCGGGGTCCACGCCGGTCGGATCGATCTCCTCCTCCGACGGGTACACGTCGCCGCTGAGGCTCGGGTCGCGGTAGCTGCTCATCCGCCCAGGATTCCCGCTCGGCCCCCGGAGCAACCCTGTCCGTGCCCGGTGGCGGATGATGCAGCCCATGACCGACACCAACTGGGCCGGGAACGTCCGCTGGTCGGCGCGGGAGCGGCACCGGCCGACCTCCGTGGACGAGGTGCGCCGGCTGGTCGCCGGGGCGGACCGCGTCCGGGCGGTCGGCACCGGTCACTCCTTCAACCGGCTCGGCGACACGGCGGGCACGCAGATCACGCTCGCCGGCCTGCCGCCCACCGTCGCGCTCGACCCCGACCGGCGCACCGTCACGGTCGCCGCCGGCGTGCGCTACGGCGACCTGGCCACCGCGCTCCACCACCAGGGGTACGCGCTGCGCAACCTCGCCTCGCTCCCGCACATCTCGGTGGCCGGCTCGGTCGCCACCGCCACCCACGGGTCCGGACCGGCGAACGGCAACCTGGCGACCGCCGTGGCGGCGCTGGACCTGGTCACCGCCGACGGTGACCTGCTGACCGTCGACCGTACCGACCCGAGGTTCGCCGGGCTGGTGGTGAACCTTGGCGCGCTGGGCGTGGTCACCCGGCTCACCCTCGACGTGGTGCCGACGTTCGAGGTGCGGCAGTACGTGCGACTCGGCCTGCCCCGCGAGGCGCTGGACGAGGCGCTCGACGCCGCGTACAGCGTCAGCGTCTTCACCGGGTGGCGGTCGGACCGCTTCGACCAGGTGTGGATCAAGCAGGACGCCGACCAGGCGCCGCCCCCGGCCGACTGGCTGGACACGGTGGCCGCCGACACGCCCCGGCATCCGGTGCCGGGCATGTCGCCGGAGCACTGCACCGCCCAACTCGGCGAGGCCGGGCCGTGGCACGAGCGGCTGCCGCACTTCCGGCTCGGCTTCACCCCGAGCAGCGGCGACGAGCTTCAGTCCGAGTGGCACGTGGCCCGCGCCGACGCGGCGGCGGCGCTCGCCGCGCTCGACCCGGTCGCCGGGCGGATCGCCGCCGTGCTCCAGGTCTGCGAGCTGCGTACGGTGGCCGCCGACGAGCTGTGGCTGAGCCCGAACTTCCGGCGGGACACGCTGGCGGTGCACTTCACCTGGGTCGGTGACCCGGTGGCGGTGGCGCCGGTGCTGGCCGAGGTGGAGCAGCGGCTCGCTCCGTTCGCGCCGCGCCCGCACTGGGGCAAGCTCTTCGAGCGCGATCCGGCGGCGGCGTACCCCCGGCACGGCGACTTCCAGGCTCTGCTGCGCGAGCTCGACCCGGCCGGGAAGTTCCGCACCGCGGAGATGGACGTCTACTTCCCCCGGGACTGAATTCAGCGCCCGGCGGGCATCTGCTGGCGCAGGGTGCCGCGCTGCACGGCGCGGCTGATGTCGCTGGGCGAGACGATCCCGACCAGCCGGTCGTCGACCACCACCAGCGCCCGGCCGTCGGTGCACTCGTTGAGCCGGGGGAGCAGGTCGTTGAGCTGCTCGTCCGGGCGGGCCAGTACCAGCTCGTCGGCCCGGCAGGACACCTCGGCCAGCGTGGTGGACGCGCGGCGGTCCGCCGCGATGCCGCGTACCCGGTCGAGCGTGACCAGGCCGACCGGCCGCCCGTCGGAGGTCAGTGGCAACGCCGAGTGCCGGTACGCGAAGAGGTAGTGGTCGACGAAGTCGGCCACGGTCAGGTCGCCGGACGCGGTCTGCGGCTGCGGCGTCATCACGTCGCCGACCCGGATGCCGCGCAGCGCGTCGCCCATCCGGGCGGCGCGCTCCTCCTGGCCGGCCGCGCCGATCAGGAACCAGCCGATCAGCGCCAGCCAGAGCCCGCCGAACCCGGCGCCGACCAGGAACCGCCACAGCCCCAGACCGATCAGCAGGAGGCCCAGCACCCAGCCGGCCCGGGCGGCCACCACCGACGCCCGGGTCCGGTCGCCGGTGGCCTTCCACACCGCCGCGCGCAGCAGCCGCCCGCCGTCCAGCGGCGCGGCCGGCAGCACGTTGAAGATCGCCAGCAGCACGTTGATGCCGGCCAGCCAGGACAGCGCGCCGAGCAGCAACCCGCCTCCGCCGGCCGCCGCGACCGCCACCGCGATCGTGCCGAACACCACGCCGATGATCAGGCTGACCAGGGGCCCGACGCCGGCGATGCGCAGCTCGGCGCCCGGGTCCTTCGCCTCGCCCTTCAACTCGGCGACGCCGCCGAAGAGCCAGAGCGTGATCCCCTCGACCTCGATGCCGTTGCGCTTGGCCACCACCGCGTGCGACACCTCGTGGGCGAGCAGGCCGAGGAAGAAGACCACGGCCGCGGCCAGGCCGGCGGCGACGTAGGCGAACGTCGAGTTTCCCGGGTACGAGCGCGGGAACAGGCTCGCCGCCAGCGACCAGGCGATCAGCACGAAGATGACCAGGACGCTCCAGTTGACGCCGACGGGTACGCCCGCGACCCGGCCGAGCCGGAAACTCGCCCTCATGTCCCTGTCATACCCGGCGCGGGCACCGCCACACCAGGGCCGAACGACACCGAGCCTCGGCCCACCGATCAGTCAGCGGTGCTTGCCGGAACCACCCAGGTGGTCGGCTGACCGGTGATCGCCGTTATCAGGTCGAAGTCGCCGTCGTAGTGCAGCACCGTCGCGCCATGCCGTTCGGCGGTGGCCGCTATCAGCAGATCGGCCATGGAAAGCGCCCGGTGGTTGCCCTTGTGTAGCGCCTTCACCTGCACGTCGATCGCTCGATCCCAGATGTCGTCGGGCATCGGCAGCCAGTCGAAGCCGCGCAGCAACCATCGCACCCGTTGCGCCTCCTTGGCCGAGCGGGCGCTGTGCACCACCTCGATCTCGATCGCGCCGCAGACAGCCAGCAGGCCCCGATCGGACAACTCGTCGAGCACCGGCGCCACAGCGGGCTTCGGCCATCTGGCCAGAGCGGACGTGTCGAGGAGATAGTGCTCGCGGGTCATGCCGCTTCGGGCTTCGTGGCCTGCGGCGGGTCGGTGAGGTCCGGCAGGCCGCCGCTCTTGAGCCAGTCGGCGAACTCCCGCCGCTTCTCACGATTGACCACAGCTTGCAGGGCGGCGTTGACGGTGGCCTTCTTGGTGCCGGTGCCGAGAATTTCGGCAGCCTCGGCCAAGAGGTCGTCGTCGACGTCGATGATGGTGCGGGACACCGCGCGCCTCCTCGTCCGGCAGGTGAACGGTGCGATGAGATCAATTTTCTCCGACAGAGATATATCCTGCCGTCTCCGGCCCGGCGGGTCAGCGTCGGGGCGCCTCGCTGACCACCGTCGGCGAGAACTCGTTGGCCGCCTCCACCGCCCACTCCAGCGCGAAGTCGGCCTCCTCCTCCCAGCCCGGCTCGCCGCCGACGAAGTGGGACCGGCCGGGGAACTCCCGGTAGCTGGTGAGCGCGGTGGAGCTGCGGTAGAGGTTGGCCAGGCTGACGGCCAGCGACGCCGGGACGACGTGGTCCTCGCCGCCGGCGGTGATCAGCAGCGGGGCCCGGTCGGCGCGTTTCCTGTCCACCTCGGTGGCCGAGTCCGGGTCCAGGTTGGCGAACGAACCCTCGAACAGCACGTGTCCGGCGCCGGGGACGGCGTACCGCTCCCAGGCCGCGTCGGACTGCTCCTGGCTTATCGTGTTGCCGAAGGCGTACCGGAAGTCCTCGGCGGTGAACGGCACCGCGCGGTGGCGGTTGGCCGGGTTGTGCAGGATCGAGAAGCCGGATCGCAACGTGCTCAGCGGCAGCTTGAGCACACCCTTGACCGGCGCGGGGTGCACGCCGACGACGGCCGCCCCGAGCCGGCGGTCGAGCAGCAGCTGGGCGATCAGGCCGCCGAACGAGTGCCCCATGATGATCGGCGGGCGGGGCAGCTCACGGATGATCCCCGCGTAGTGGTCGACGATGTCCCGGATGCGCTGCCCGGCGATCGGCGTCGGGTCGGCCCGCAGCTCGGCCGGATCCCGGTCCATGCCGGGCCACGCCGGGGTGAGCACCCGGAAGCCGCGCGCCGCGTAGCGGTCCGCCCAGTGCTCCCAGCTGCGCGAGGTCATCCAGAGCCCGTGGATGAGCACGACGGTGTCGACGCGTCCGGTCGGTACGCCCATGCCGCGGCTTACCCCGCCCGCCCGCTCTCACTCCCGCTCGGCCCACGCGGTGCGGGGGTGGGCGCCGCGGGCCTGACAGATGTCACGGGTGGACCGTGACGGGCGCTCCGGGGGACCGGGGCCGGCGGGTCGGAGCATTCTTGGCATGACCGACACCGCACCGGCCGTCGAACTGGCCGGACTCACCAAGACCTACGGCCCGGTGACCGCCGTCGACGGGCTCAGCCTGCGGATCACTCCCGGTGAGGTGGTGGCCTTCCTCGGCCCCAACGGCGCCGGCAAGACCACCACCGTCGACATGCTGCTCGGGCTGGCCCGGCCGGACGCCGGCACGGTCCGGCTCTTCGGCGGCACCCCGGCCGACGCCGTCCGGCACGGCCGGGTCGCCGCCGTGATGCAGACCGGCGGCCTGCTCAAGGACCTCACGGTCGCCGAGACGGTACGGATGACCGCGCACTTCTACGGCCACACCCGACCGGTGGCCGAGGTGCTGGAGCGCGCCGGCATCGCCGAGATCGCCGACCGACCGGTGGGCAAGTGCTCCGGCGGCCAGCAGCAGCGGCTGCGCTTCGCCCTCGCGCTGCTGCCCGACCCGGACCTGATGGTGCTGGACGAGCCGACCACCGGCATGGACGTCGAGGGCCGACGCGACTTCTGGCAGGCGATCCGGGCCGACGCCCGCTCCGGCCGCACCGTCCTGTTCGCCACCCACTACCTGGACGAGGCCGACGCGTACGCGGACCGGATCGTGCTGGTGCGGCAGGGACGGGTGGTCGCCGACGGGACCACCGCCGAGATCAAGAACCTGGCCGCCGGCCGGGTGGTGCGGGCCACGCTGCCCGGCGCCGACCAGGCGGCGCTCGCCGCGCTGCCCGGCGTCCGCTCCGTCGAGGTACGCGGCGACGCGATCCTCGTGCACAGCGAGGACTCCGACGTCGTCGCCCGGCACCTGTTGACCCGGACCGGCGCCCGGGACCTGGAGATCACCTCACGCAACCTCGAGGACGCGTTCCTCGCCCTGACCGCAGCCTGACCGACCTGCCGGGAGCCTCGCCATGACCGCCACGACCTCACCCGACACCACCACCGACGCGCGCCGGGCCGACCGCCGGCCGCCCGCCCTGGGCGGCTTCTCCACGGGCGTGCTCGCCATCGAGATCCGCCGGGTGCTGCGCAACCGCCGCACGCTGATGTTCATCCTGGTCATGCCGGCGGTGTTCTTCCTCCTGTTCGGACTGCCGTCGCGCGGCGACAAGCTGGACAACGGCCTGCCGGTCACCGGCTGGATCATGATCAGCCTGGCCGTGTACGCGGCCATGGTCGCCACCACCAGCGCCGGCGCCGCCGTCGCCACCGAACGCGCGCTGGGCTGGAGCCGGCAGTTGCGGCTGACCCCGCTGCGCCCGGCCGCGTACGTGGCGACGAAGGTGGTCACCGCGATGGTGCTCGGCCTGCTCGGCGTGCTCGTCGAGTTCGCTGTCGGCGCCGCCTCCGGGGTCCGGCTGCCGGCCCACGTGTGGCTGGAGTCCGGTCTGACCGCCTGGATCGGTTCGCTGGTCTTCGCCGCGTTCGGCCTGTTCGTCGGCTACCTCGCCCCGGCCGAGAACGTCATGCAGTTCATGGGCCCGGCGCTGGCCATCCTGGCCATGCTGGGTGGCCTGTTCGTTCCTCTCGATCTGCTGCCCGACGTGATGCGGCAGATCGCCACGTTCACCCCGGTGTACGGGGTCGGTCAGCTCGCTCGCGCGCCGCTGACCGGCACCGGGGTGGACTGGGCGGCGGTTGCCAACGTGGCCGCCTGGACCGCGTTCTTCGGCCTCGGCGCGGCCCGGCTGTTCCGCCGGGACACCACCCGGGTCTGAGCGGGGTCTAGCGTGGTCGGCGTGACGTCGCCGCCCGACCGGGTCCGGCCGGTGAACCGCCACTGGCGGTTCACCGGCTGGCTCCTGGCGGCGGTCTGGCTGTTCTTCCTCAACATCCCGTTCGTCACCGCGCTGCACCAGCCGGAGCTGTGGCGGCGGTTGCTCGGGCTCGCCTCGGTGGTCGCCTTCGGCGTGGCGTACGTGCTGATCTTCGAGTGGGCCCGGGCCCGCCGGCAGCGGCACCTCCCGATCCCGCTCGGTCGGGCCCGGTCGCTGCTCGCGTCGCTGCTCGCGATCGGCCTGGCCGGCATCCCGGGCACCGGCGGCGACTGGCTGACCACATTGGTCTTCGTGGCCGCCGCCGCGGTGTTCCTGCTGCCGTCGGTGGAGGCCCTGGTCGTGGTGGTGCTGGCCGCGGCGACGCCGCCGGTGACCTCGCGTCTCGTGCCCGGCTGGGAGGCGGAGAGCACCGTGGTCTTCGCGGTGCTGCTCGCCTCGTTCGCCATGTTCGGGGTGAGCCGGCTCGCTCAGCGCAACGGTGAGCTCCAGGCCGCGCAGCGGGAGATCCACCGGCTGGCGGTCGCCGAGGAGCGCGCCCGCACCGCCCGCGACCTGCACGACATCCTGGGGCACTCGCTCACCGTGGTGGCGGTCAAGGCCGAGCTGGCCGGCCGGCTGCTGGAACTGGATCCGGCCCGGGCGGCCGCGGAGATCGCCGACGTGGAGCGGCTGGCCCGGGAGGCGCTGGCGGACGTGCGCGGCACCGTCGGGGCGTACCGCGGGGTGGACCTGGCGTCCGAACTGGCCGGCGCCCGGTCGGCGCTGGCCGCCGCGGGCGTCGTCGCGGAGCTGCCCGAGACGGTGCCGGAGCTGCCGGCGGACCGGGACGAGCTGTTCGGCTGGGCGGTCCGCGAGGGGGTGACGAACGTGGTGCGGCACAGCGGCGCGCGGCGCTGTGTGATCCGGGTGGACCCGGCGGGGGTGGAGGTCCGCGACGACGGCCGGGGACCGGCCGGCGAGCCGGCGGGCGCCGGGCACGGGCTGGTCGGGCTGCGGGAGCGGGCGACCCGGTTGGACGCCACCGTGACGGTGGCCCGGGCCCCCGGCGGGCGCGGTTTCCTGCTCCGCGTCACGGTGCCGGACACGGACGGAAGGAACCACGGGTGACCGAGCAAATCCGACTGCTGCTCGCCGACGACCAGGCGCTGGTCCGGGGCGCGCTGGCCGCGCTGCTGTCGCTGGAACCGGACCTGACCGTGGTGGCCGAGGTGAGCCGGGGCGACGAGGTGGTGCCGGAGGCGCTGCGCACCGGTCCGGACGTGGCGTTGCTCGACGTGGAGATGCCCGGCCTGGACGGGGTGGCCGCGGCGGCCGCGCTGCGGAAGGCGCTGCCCACCTGCCGGGTGCTGGTGGTGACCACGTTCGGTCGACCCGGCTACCTGCGCCGGGCGATGGAGGCGGGCGCGAACGGCTTCGTGGTCAAGGACACCCCGGCCCGGCAGCTCGCCGACGCGGTCCGGCGGGTGCACGCCGGCCTGCGGGTGGTCGACCCGACGCTGGCCGCCGAGACGCTGGCCACCGGGTCGAGCCCGCTCACCGAGCGGGAGACCGAGGTGCTGCGTACGGCGCGGGGCGGCGGCACGGTGGCCGAGCTGGCCGCGACGCTGCACCTGTCCGAGGGGACGGTCCGCAACCATCTCTCGTCCGCGATCGGCAAGACCGGCGCCCGCAACCGGGCCGACGCGGTGCGGGTGGCCGAGGCCAACGGCTGGCTGCTGGGTTGAAGGAAGGGCCCCCTCTTAACGCCTCCGGTAGAGGAAGGGTCCCCTCTTAACAGAAGGTGTTAACAAGGGGCCCTTCCTTGCACGGCCGGGCGGTCAGGGGAGGCGGTCGACGACCACGAGGCTGGTGCCGGGTTCGAGCTCGGCGAGGAGTTGGCGCTGGGCGCCGCGGGTCAGGCGGATGCAGCCGTTGGTGACGTTCTCACCGAGCGTGTCGTCGTTGTACCAGCTGTGCAGTCCGATGTGGGCCCCGCGCAGTCCGGTCGGCACCGCGTCCGGGTCGTCGGGGATCGCGCCGAGGGCGAAGATGTCGACGCCGCCGTAGACGTCCTGCGGGGGTGGGGTGCGACCCAGCACGAACGTGCGGCCCAGCGGCGTGAGCTGGCCGGACATGCCGAGGCTGACCGGCCAGGAGCGCACCGCGCGCCCGTCCCGGTTCCAGGTGAGCCGGTGCGTGCGGCGCTCCACCACGATCTGGTCGCGCAGCGCCACCGTGGTCCAGCCGCCGGAGGGCAGCCAGGCGACGGTGCGGTTGGCCGAGGGGAGCAGCACCGCGGTCCAGCCGGCGCGGCGTTCGACGATCGGCACGGTCAACCGGACCCCGCTGATGGTCGGGGCGAGGAAGGCCAGCGGTCGTCCGCCGGGCGCGTCGTAGGCGGCCACGTTCCGGTCCGGGCGCAGCCCTTCGCTCAGTGGGCCGGTGTCGGCCGGGGCCGGGTCGGCCGGGAAACCGCGTGGCGCCGGGTCGTAGGTGACCACCGGCAGGTCGGCGGGGGCGGGCGCGGCGGGCGGGACGGACTCCCGCGGCGACGGGCTGGCCGGGG
>NZ_CADEAU010000032.1 GCF_902825405.1 Micromonospora maritima
CGCGCTGCGCCGGGCCCCGGAACCGCCCCGCGACCTGCTGCTGGAGGCGATGTGGTGTCTCACCGGTCGGGCCGCCGTGACGCTCGGCGACCGGGACACGATGCGGCGGGCGCGGGCCGCGCTCACCCCGGCCGCGGGTGAACTGGCCGGGGCCGGCAGCGGCCTGCTCACCGTCGGTCCGGTCGCCGCGCACCTGGACCGGCTCACCGTCGCGCTGTCGGAGGCGCCAGGGTGACGTCGTCGGTCCCGCTGCGCCGGGTCGCCGCACCGGCCGGGCCCGAGGCCGGGCGCCGCCGGGGCGGGTCGTCCGGCCACCGCCACCAGATGCCGTAGGCGCAGTCGGGGTCCGGCCGCCGCAGCGACACCTCGTAGACGACCTTCCCCGTCGCCCGGTCGCCGCGGGGCTCGCAGGGCGTACGGGCCACCTCCTGGCGACTCGCGCCCGACCGGGTTCGCCGCCAGACCACCTGCCACGCCTCGGCCGGCGCGTCCGGGCGGTCGAACTGCACCCGCACGGACAGCTTCCGGACCCGGCGCTCCTCGCAGCTCTCCCGGTAGTAGGGCTTCATGGGCGCGTACACGTCCTCGAACACCTGCCTGATGCCGACGCTCACCCGACGGCCACGGGCGAGCGGGCCGAGCAGGTACAGCCACCGGTAGACGCGCCCGTCCTCCTCGGCCACGGCGCCGTCGAGCAGGCGGTGTTCCGGGAACAGCGAGGTCGCCTCCTCGACCACCCGGTTCTGTCCGCTCCAGTGGGACCGGACCCCCACCAGACGGATCTGCCGGGTGGCGCGGACCCGTTGCCGCCGCGTGTAGGCGTAGCGGTGGTGGTCCCGCCCGTCGTCACCCCTGACCCGGGTGACGACCAGCGACCCGTCCAGTTCCTCGATCAGGAAGTCCGGCGGGCGGTAGACGCAGCGCACGTAGTAGGTCGCCACCGAGGCGGCGAACAGAAGCGCCGCGAGGACGGCGACAGCCGCCGGTGGGAGGCGCAGCGCGACGAGCCAGGTGGTCCCGACGCCGTAGGCCGTCACGAGCGCCGTGCCGGCGAGGACGCCGAGCTGGAGCAGGTCGGAACCCTGGCGGGCGAGACGGGCGGGGGTGCTCTCCAGCAGTCTCCGCAGGCTCATCGGTCCTCCCGGGCGCCACCTCGTCGGCGGGAAAGCCACCGCCGGTCCGTCCAGTCCACACAATCGCAGGAGTCGATGGGTGAGCCAGCGGTCACGGACGTCACTCAGCACTCACTCCGAGTGCCACCGCCGCCCGTCGACGCCGGCGGTACCCGCGCGTTCGGCGTCGGCGCTAGGGTGCGGCGATGGACGAGCTGAGGGACCTGTTCCGGCGGGCCGCCGACCACGCGGCCGACTACCGGCGGTCACTGCCGGACAGACCGGTCGGGCCGCCGGTCGACCACGCCGCGCTCACCCGCGCGTTCGCCGTCCCGCTGCCCGCCGCGCCCACCCCGCCCGAGCAGGTGCTCGCCGAACTGGTGGCCGCCGCCGAGCCCGGTCTGGTTGCCACTGCCGGGCCGCGCTACTTCGGCTTCGTGGTCGGCGGCGCGTCGCCCGCGGCCACCGCCGCCGACATGCTCGCCGCCGGTTGGGACCAGATCGCGTTCAACCCGGTCACCTCCCCGGCCGCGGTGGCCGCCGAGACGGCCGCCGGCGCATGGCTCAAGGACCTGCTCGGCATCCCGGCGACCGCGTCGGTCGGCTTCGTCACCGGCGGGCAGGCGGCCAACACCGCCGGCCTCGCCGCCGCCCGCCACCGGGTGCTCGCCGACGCCGGCTGGGACGTGGAACGACGCGGCCTGATCGGCGCGCCAGCGGTCCGGGTGTTCGCCGGTGCCGAACGGCACGCCACCATCGACAGGTCGCTGCGGCTGCTCGGCCTCGGCACCGACGCGCTGCGCCCGGTGCCGACCGGCCCACAGGGCGCGATCGACCCGGACGCGCTCGCGGCGGCGCTGCACGAGGCCGGTCCCGGACCGACAATCGTCTGCCTGCAGGCGGGCAACGTGAACACCGGCGCGTGCGACGACCTGCGCCGGGCGTGCGACCTGGTGCACCGGCACGGCGGCTGGGTACACGTCGACGGCGCGTTCGGGCTGTGGGCGGCCGCCGGCCCGAGCACCCGGCACCTGGTCGACGGGCTGGAGGCGGCCGACTCGTGGGCCTGCGACGGCCACAAGTGGCTGAACCTGCCGTACGACACCGCGTTCGCGTTCTGCGCCCGGCCCGACGTGCACGCGGCGGCCATGTCGTACGCGGCCGCGTACCTCGTGGGTTCCGGTGGCGTGCCGGCGGGCGCGGACCTGACCGCGGAGTCCTCGCGCCGCGCCCGGGGTTTCGCGGTCTGGGCGGGCCTGCGGGAGCTGGGTCGCGACGGCGTCGCGGAGCTGGTCGAGCGGTGTTGCGCGCTGGCCCGCCGGTTCGCCGACGGGTTGGCCGCGGCCGGGTTCGAGGTGGCCAACGAGGTGGTGCTCAACCAGGTGCTGGTCGGGTTCGGCGACGACGCGCGCACCGACCGGGTGGTGGCCGCCGCGCAGGCCGACGGGACGTGCTGGGTGGGCGGGACGACGTGGCGGGGGCGGCGGCTGATGCGGATCTCGGTGTCGAACGCGACCACGACGGAGGCGGACGTGGACCGGACGGTGGCGGCGCTGGTCCGGTTGGCCCGCTGAGCGGGCGACGGGATGGTTCACTGACGGCCGTGACGTGGCGACGGGCCGCCTGTGCGGCGGTGGTGCTGGTGGTGGCCGTGGCGGCCGTCGGCGGATGGCGCTGGTGGCATCAGCGTCCGCCCTACGGTCCGGAGGCGCTGCACCTGAACTCGTCGCTGGAGTTCGTCGACTACGACGAGGCGCAGGCGGCACTCGGGCCGGCGTACCAGGCGCCGGTGGCGTCCGACGGTGACCAGTTGGTGCTGGGGCGGGTGTCCTGGCAGAAGCCGCCGGCCCGGTTGGACGGCGGATACTTCGCGCTGTTCCTCATCGACAAGCGGACCGACTACAAGCCGCCGGTGTTCGGGGTGGCCGCGCCGCAGCAGAGCGTCGGCATGGGCAGCGCCGGGGTGG
Source organism: Micromonospora maritima (assembly GCF_902825405.1). GTDB lineage: Bacteria > Actinomycetota > Actinomycetes > Mycobacteriales > Micromonosporaceae > Micromonospora > Micromonospora maritima. The sequence continues at coordinate 3,080 of NZ_CADEAU010000032.1, forward strand.
AGAACAGGATCCCCGAGCGTTACCCGTGGCTGCGCGGCGCGGGCGACATCCGGGTCGGCGAGCACGAGTGGCTCAGCGTCGGCAGCCGACTGGCGATCGGGGACGTCGGCGCCTCACCTGTGACGTTCGTGGCGCTCTTCCCGCACCTGGAGAAGAACCAGCGGGACGTTCCGATCGCCAGCGCGCCGGTGACGTTGCCGGACCTGCTGTTGGCGCTGGTCTACATGGGACCGGACGGGCAGGTCTACTGGGCGTCGCGGCTCCAGGGCTGAAACCACGCCCCTCGTCGGCGCACACCCGCGCCCGGGCCGGTGGTCGCCTCCACCCGGCGAGGCGCAACAGATGCCGACCATCCGTCCTCACGCTCCCACGTGACGCTGCTCGTCCGCCGCGGATGGCGTCAATCGGGGGCATTCACCGAGCGCGACGAGTTGCTAGCGTGACTGTCACCGATGTCCTCAGGGGAGGGTGGCCATGTGGGCGGACGAGGCCGCGCTGGACGCGGCGACGCGCCGGCTCGACGAGTGGGAGTCGTCCCTCGCCGACCGGGCCGCGCGCGCCCGTGACCTGTCCGCCCGCACGCAGGCGCTGACCGGCACCGCCCGCAGCGCCGACGGCCTGGTCGAGGTCACCGTCGACCAGGCCGGTGCGCTGGCCGACCTCCGGCTGGACGAACGCACCCGGCAGCACTCCGCCGCCCACACCGCCCGGCAGATCCTCACCACCGCCCGGGCGGCTCGCACCGACCTGCTGCGGCAGCTCACCGAGGCGACCACGCAGACCCTCGGCGACGACGACCCGGCCGCACGCGCGATCGTCGAGAGCCACCGGCGACGGCTCGACCCCGACCCTGGCACGCCCGATGCCGAGCGCTGAGGGCCTCCAGGTCGACCCGGACGACCTGACCGCCCACGCCGCCCACCTGCACCGCTGCGCCGACCGCATCGACACCGCACGCGGCGCCGGCCAGCAGGTCCGGTTGAGCGCCGACGCGTACGGGCAGCTCTGCGCGATCATGCCGCTCCTGCTCGACGGCCTCCAGCGCACCCTGACCGACGGCATCGGCACCGCGGCCGCCTCGGTGCGCGACACCGCCGACAAGGTCCGCGCCGGAGCCGAACGCTACCGCGCTTCCGACGCCCACGCCGCGCACCTGCTGGACCAGGTGCGGCCCCGGCGGTGACGACCAACCCACTGGTCGCCGCCGCGACGGACACCGGCCCCAGCGCCTGGGCCGGCGTGTGGATCTGCGAGGACATCGAACTCATCGCCCAGGGCGTCCGCAGCGGCAGCTGGATCGACGGCAGCCTCGGCGTGGTCAGCGCCGGCCTGGACGCGCTCGCCCTGGTGTCCGACCCGGCCGGCGCGCTCCTCCAGTACGGCATCGCCTGGCTCATCGAGCACGTCCGGCCGCTCAGCGAGGCCCTGGACTGGCTCGCCGGCGACCCGGCCGCCATCACCGCCCACGCCCAGACCTGGCGCAACGTCGCCGCGTCGCTGCGCGAGGACGCCGCCGAACTGGCCCACGCCGTCCGCACCGAGGTCGCCGGCTGGACCGGGACCGCCGCCACCGGCTACCGGCGCTGGGCGGGCGAGCAGCAGCAGGCGATCACCGGGCTGGCCCAGGGTGCCGAGGCGATGGCCGCGATCACCGAGGGCGCCGCCGGCCTGGTCGCGGCCGTGCGCCTGCTGGTCCGCGACGCCATCGCCGCCTGCGTGTCCCGCCTGATCGTGTACGCGACCGAACTGGTCGCCACGGCCGGGCTCGCGACGCCGCTGGTGGTGGAGCAGGTGACCACGACCGTGGCGTCGTGGGCGGCGCGGATCGCGCGGCTGGTCCGGGGGTTGTTGGCGAGCCTACGGCGGTTGATGCCGGAGGTGCGACGGCTCGGCGACCTGATCGAGAAGCTGAGGGAGGCACTGAGCCGGTTACGGCGCCAGCCCGCCGAGCCTCGCCCGCCGCACGATTTCGAACCGCCTCGGACACCTCGTGACCCCGACGCGCCCGACTTCAGCAATCCCGAGATCGACTCTCGGAAGATCACTGGCTACGCGATGAACCCAGAACACCCCGTCGGCAAGAACAAGTACCGGGTCATCAACGCGGCCACCGGGCTAGGCCCCGAAGACGCGGCGGTGGTCGAGCAGCAGATCCGCGAGGGCGTGCAGCACGGATCACCGCTCCCGGGCAAGGTCGACCAGTACGGCCATCGCTGGTCGGTGGACGTGCCGCTGACCGGTCCCTCCGGAACTATCCTGGTCCGGACCGCCTGGATCCTGGAAGCAGGTGGGTCCACACCACGTCTTGTCACCATCTCCTTCCCGCCCAAGTGAGGACACCCGTGGAGCTGTACGACCTGGTCCAACTCAGGGATGCCCTTCCGGAGGAGAACCTGCCCGCCGGGGCGGTCGGCACGATCGTGCATGTCTTTCACCGGCCCGATCTCGCCTACGAGGTGGAGTTCACCGACGAGGACGGCCGCACGCTCAGCAGCGTGGCTCTGACCCCGGACAAGGTCCGACGGGCCGGGGCTGACGGCAGCGGACAGCAGCACTGACCCGGCCTTCGGACGCCTCCACGCTCGATCTAGGATGCATGGTTCACCTGAGAACCGGACAATGACGAGATGGGCATGATGGTGGCCGCCCGGCGGGCCGACGCCCCGGCCGACGAGGTGCGCTACGAGTTCGGGTTCGAGGACAGGTTCGACCGCATCCTGGTGATCGATCCGCGAACATCGGAGGCGCGTGTCGAGGACGGCGACTTCGATGCCGCCGCCAGCGCCATCACTGCCAAGGTCGTCAACTGCTGGCGGGACCGCGGTGACTTCCCGCAAAGGGTGCTGTTCGCCGGCTAGCCATGGACCGGCCGGACCGAGTGATTGGGCTACCCGCCGGTCAGGGCCACGTGGGCGGGGGTGGGCCGAACGCACGGCGGCCGGCCCGTACCGCCAGCGTGGCGAGGGCGGCGTTCGCGCCACCACCGATCAACGCACCGATGCCGAACGGCGCCACGCGGCCGAGAACGATAATCCCCTGCTTGGTCCCGTACTTGGTGACGAAGTGCTTCCCAAGGACCTTGTTGATCTGCTTCAACGTCTCGCTCGGCACCTTTGCGACGATCTGGCGTCCCCAGTGCTGCCCTGTACGCTCGGCGACCTTGCTGATGGTGGCGGAACCGGATCCGCCGAGCATGATTCCCATGACGATGGTTCGGCGGCGCTCGACCTCGTCGATGCGGACGCCGTGGACTTCGGCGATCGAGAGCGCGAAGAGGGCGCTCAGCTCAAGGGAAGAGAGAGCCTCGCCGGCCGAGAGCGCCAAGGCGACGCCGGTGCCGACGCCGGGCGCGGCCGCCGCTCCGCCCACCGCCGCACCCGTCCCGGTCAAGGCGCTGACGTACATGCGTTCCAGGCTTCGGATCACCTGTTCGGGCGTGGCCTCTGGGTTCCGCTGGCGGGCCCGGGCGATGTTCTTGGCGACCAGGGGGCTCTGGATGGCGATGGCCTTGTCCAACAGGTCGAGGACTCGCTGCCCGGGTACGGGTTCCTGGGTAACTGGTCCGTCGAGGGCATCTGTCGCCATTCCGTGAACTCCTTCGATCATCAGCGCCGGCCGAGCCTCATTCGATCAAGGATGCAAGCCTTGCGCCAGACAGCTGGTCTGCAGAAAGTGGATGCTGAACAGCCACCGGCTTTGCCCTGAAGGGACGAAGCGAGCTCATCCGTCTGAGGTCGGGGATGCGTCAGCTCAGGGTGAGGCGCCGATCCGCGTCGAACCGGTCCCAGCCGCTGGTCACCCCACAGGCAAGCCGTACCGAAGCAGGCGGTCGATCTTCTCGTTGCGCCGCCATCAGCCGAGGCCCTTCAAACCGGCGCGCAGCTTCGAGGTTCGCGCTCGACCACGAGGATCAATGGTGGCATGGTCGTTCGGCCCGGCCGAGAGGAGTTGACCGATGGCCACCTTGGACGAGTGGCTCGACGCGTACGAGGTCGTCTACCGCGCCCTGCCCGCGACGGCGCACCTGCCCTGCCCCAACTGCGGACACCACGCCCTACGCATGGTGTTCATCGGTCCCCCGGGTGCCGGGTACGGCTATGCCTCGTTCTGGTGCGACACCTGCCTGGAGGGGATCCACGTCTCCCGTGCGCCAGTGCCGGCCGGTGCGGCAGCACGGTCGATCGACGCGCCCGACGAGGAACGTGGCCGAGGCATCCCGAACTATCGCTTGGTGACGTAGGAGGCCGGCGCGGGACCGCTCTCGGCTTCACCCGTTCACGGCTCCTCTACCGGTCGGGGATGGAGACGCCGTCGGCGTCCAGCGGTGAGCCGTCCAAGGCGCGGTCGGTCTCGACCGCGGTCAGTCGCACGGCCACGTCTCCGTCCGAGGTCGGGAAGCGGCTGAACCTCATCAGGACGAATCCCGACCGCTTGTTGCCCCGTACGGCGTTGCCGAGGGGCGTCATGCCGACGCCCTCGACGAGCCACTGGTAGACCGGCTGCGCGTCCTCGTCCCGCCAGCCCCTCAACCTGGCCTGGTGAACCGCCAGGGTCAGCTTCTCGGCCAGGTACGCCGGGTCACACACGCTCACGATCGTCAGGTCCAGTTCCTCGAACCGGTGCCCCGCCCCGAACTGCCACCGGACCCGGACCTCCCGGACTCCAGGAGTCAACGGACGCCCGAGGAACATCCAGTAGTAGGTGTCCATCACGGGCGCGTGGATCCTGAGCCAGCTCTCCCGGTCCTTCTCCAGCACGATCCAGGGTGAGGGGACCTCATTGAACTCGTCGGTCCACACGACCTCGGGGATCTCCCACGCCTCCTGCCAGGACCGGACCCGATCCCGGTTGGCGAGGAACCTCGCGCGCAGCTCGTCGTGCTGGCGGCGTCGTCGGAACACTGTCGATCACTCCCCGTAGTCCCAGTCGAGGCCCCAGATGCGGACGTTGCCCTGATAGTCGCCGGTGACGACGGTGCTGAAGGAGCCGTCGGCACGTACCGTCTTCACCCAGACGAGGTGGCCGTGCAGCGTCCGGATCCGGCGTCTCGCTCGTAGGTCCCAGACATCGACGGTCTGCTCACCCGGGTCCCCCGCGACGGCGAATGCCCCGTCGGCGGAGACCGCCAGGTTGTCGATCCGGTGGACCTGGCCGTCGGGGTCGTCGAGGTCCCTCCCGTCGAACACCAGCTCTCCGGTCGCGGCGTGCCAGACGACGAAGCCCTTCTCACCGGCGATGGCGGCGAGACGACGGCCGCCGGTGAAGGCGAGACGGGCCGAGGAACTGTGCTTGACCCGCTGGAGCTTGTACAGCGGGCGCCGGCCGCCCGGTCGCCACGCGGTCAGGTGGGTCATCTCGGCCATCAGCAGCACACCGGAGGCGAAGCGGATCTCCGTGTGCGCGTCGACGCGGGGGAAGGTCTTCACGCTTTGCCCGGTGTCCAGCGACCGGACCTCCACGGTGGTCGTGTCGCCGGTTCGCAGGAGCACGGCGACCAGGCGGGACGTCGCGTCGGCCGTAACTCCGTCTATGGTTCCGCGCCCGGTGCGGACCGTGGCGACGCAGGCCGCGGCCTCCAGCGACCACACCGTCGCCAGGCCGTACCCGAATCCGACGGTCAGCAGGTCGCCGGAGAGGTCGAGCGTCGTCTCACCCTCGTCGCGGGGCAACGCGCCGGCGACCCGGAACCGCGGCTCGAACGTCGCGGTGTCGTGGCAGGCGACCGACCCGTCCGAGTAGCCGATGACCAGGTCACGCCCGCCCCTGGCAAAGCGCAGCGTGGAGGCCGGGTTCCGTTGCTGGGCCACCGAACCCGCCTTCTCGAGCGTCTCCAGGTCGAAGATCTCGACCGTGTCGACGTTGGCGGGGAAGGCGAACAGTCTGCCGTCCTCGCTGACGTCGTAGGTGCCCCGGGTGAGCATGACGTCGGACAGTTCCTGCTCCACCCAGACGCCTGCCAACGCGGTGCGCCGCAGGTCCCGGCCGGCGGCCCGGGACGCACGGCGCAGTCGAGGGTGGCGGTGATAGCCGGGAATGGCCCTGGCCTCGCGGATCGCGTCGGCGGCGCGCCGCCGCTCCCCCGCCCGGATCAGCGCGTCGATGCGTGCCATCACCTGTTCGAACGCCCGTTCCTCGTGGGCGAGGACACCGACCGGGCGGGGCGGCGCGTACGACCAGGGAGCGAGATGCCCGCTGAGCGGCATGGGCAGGCGGGACAGCGAGGTCCGGCCACGGGGGTAGCCGCCCGACTCGGCGATGACGGCGTACCCGCAGTTGCCGCTGAACGCCGCCGCGTCGCGGTGCGTACCCCGATCCCAGTCCTTGCCGAAGGTGCGGACGCACCGGCGGTTGGCCAGTTCGAGCACCTGGAGGTCGCCGGTCCCGGGGTCGAGCAGGGCCCAGCCCGCCCGGCCCGACACGCCGAGCAGGTCGTATCCCATCAGCCAGGGGATCTCCCACCGTCGCGGCCCGTCCCAGATCCGCATGTCGACCGCCATCAGGGTACGGAACGCGGCCCTCAGGACCGTGGAACCGTCCGCGGCCAGGGCGACCTTCTGGTTGTCGGGCCCCAGCTCGTCGGGAAGCATCTCCAGGCCGCGCATCCGGGTACGCCGCAGCGGCCACCACTGCTCCACCCGGTGATCGACGCCGGAGTGGGCGCGCCCCAACGAGGCCGAGACGACCACCTCGGCGTCCCGGCCGAGAATAACGCGGGTGACCCTGCCCTCGTGCGGCCGGAGGTCGGCGACCGGCTCCCACGTGTCGGCACGGAGGACGAGGACGCGACCGTCGGCCGTTCCCACGGCCGCGAAGGCACCCTCGGGGCTGAGCGCGACGGCGGTCCCGCCCTCCCACCGGCCGTCGAGATCGGCCGCTCCGTCGGCGAGACGCCACCTCTCGACCACGGAGTCCTGGTAGCAGACGAGGACCCGGGTGCCGGCCTCGTCGACGGCGACGTCGACCGGGGTCCGGCCGGAGTCGCCGAGTTCGGCGACGACCCGGCCCGCGAACGCGTCCCAGATCCGCACCGCGCCCGACTCCTCGGCCACGACCACGTGCGTCGCGTCATGGTCGCAGGCCATCGCCACGACCGTGCCGGTCGTGCGCCCGAACACCTCCAGGGTGCCCCTCGGCTCCAGTCGGGCGCACCGTTCACGCGCGGCCGCGATCTCGGGCGAGCCCGGGTGCTTGCGGTCCGCCTCGGCCAGGTGGCGCGCGGCGAGGACACCGTCGCCGCGTTCCATGTGCACCATGGCGGCCAGATGGTCCGCCTCCCAGGAGTCGCCGGTGGCGGCCAGCTCCGACAGCAGGGTCTCGTCGGTGACCACGCCGTTGCCCCACCTGATCAGCCCGTGGTTGTAAACCGCGCGGACGTTGTTCGGGTCGATCGCCTTCGCCCGCTCGAACAGCTCGACCGCCCGGTCCCGCTCACCGAGGTCCCACAGCGACAGCGCCTTGTTGGACAGGCCGTCGGCGCGCAGCGACGGCGGGACCTCGTCGGGGTGCGGGTAGGGGCTTCCGGTGGCGTGGGCGTACGCGTCCAGCAGAACGGCCTCCGCCTGCGCGGTGTCGCCGACCCGGGACCGGGGATCGTGGTCGAGGCAGCCCGCCAAAAGCTCGCGCAGCGCGGGCGGGAGGTCGTCGCGCAGCTCCGCCAGCGCGTCCGCGCCCTCGTGCCCCCACCGCCAGAGCCGGCGACCGTGCAGCACCTCGATCACCGTCAACGCCCAGGACCACATGTCGCTGGTCCGGCCGATCCGGCCCTGCGGATCGACCTGCTCGGGCGAGCAGTACTGCGGGGTGAAGCCGCCGAGCGTCGCGTACCCCGTCTCGTCGCCACCCGGCGCGGGCGACGAGACGGACGCCTTCGCCTTGGCCGTCCCGAAGTCGGTGACCCGCGCCGTCTGCCCGTCGTACATGACGTTGGACGGCTTGACGTCCTGGTGCACAAGACCCGCCGCGTGGGCGTGCCCGATGCCGCGCAGCATCTGGATCGCCACGTCGAGCGCCCGCGGCAGGTCCCGGCACCGACCGTCCCGGACCGCCGCGGTCAGGTCACCGCCCGCGACCCACTCCGCGAAGATCACCGGGTACGCGCCGACGCGCTGGACATAGTTGCAGCCGACCACGTTCGGGTGCGGGTCGAGATCGGTCCAGGCCTGCGCCTCCTGCGCGAGCAGGTCGAGGATCCCGGGCGCCGAGGCCAGGTCGGGGCGCGGTGTCTTCACCGCCAGGTCGACGCCCCAGGCGAGGTGATGGGCGCGGTAGACGAATCCCGTACCCCCGGTCTGGACCACCTCCTCGATGCGGAACGTGTCGAGGACGGTCTCCCCCGGCCGCCACCGGATGACCTGCCCCGCGTCCACGCCGAGGCCCTAGTCGACCAGCGCCACGTAGATCGGGCTGCCCAGCAGCGTGCCGTTCGGGCCCGGCTTCCCGGTCAGCCGCTTCGCGACGAACTCGACCCGTTGCGCCGGCCCCGGCAGCGCGGCCCCGATCTGCGCCAACGACTCGTGGAAGCGCTCGTCGTCGAACTCGCCCGGGTCGGCTCGCAGTTCCTGGAGCTTGCGGAACAGGTACGGCGGGACCGATCCGACCGGTTCGGCGTCGCCGCCACCGACCACGTGCGACGCCGAGCCGCCCAGGACGACGACCTGGTCGTCGAGTGTTCCCGCGAAGACCACGATGCCGGCGGTCGGGAAGACCTGCCAGCGCATCTCCAGGCAGGCCTGGACGTAGGGGCGCTCCTCGTCCGCGGCGCCGATCTGGTCGGCGTCCTGCAGATGCCGGATGACCTTCTCCAGCTTGTCGAGGTCGTGACGCTCGGGCAGGACCGCCTTGCGGCTGTAGCGGACGACCTTCAGGTCCACGGCGAGTTCGGTCTCGTGCTGCGCGGAGGAGGCGACCTGCGCGGCCAGGAGCCCGATCTTGAGGTGCGAGAGGTAGAGGTAGTACTTCAGGCTCAAGATGCACTCCGGTTACGGGGAGACGTCCGAGCCCCACCCTACGTGGCGCATGCTCGCGCCGCTGACCCTCGATCGACAGAGATCGGTGTCAGCGTGCCACATACTGAGGACCACCTCGCATGAACCGAGGGAGTCATCGATCCGCCGGCCGTCGACCTGACCGGAGCGCGCGCCGATTCTCAGCGGCCGCGACACGTAGTTCCGTGGTTCGGCAGAGTGCTGTCGCCGATGACCTCGGCGATCCGCTCGGCGAAGGTTGGCTGCTGGCGGGCTCATGGACGGCGCTCCGACCATGCAAGACTTTCCCGGTGAACGACCTGACCGCTCAGCTGCGAGCCTTCGCCGAGGACCGCGACTGGCAGCAGTTCCACACGCCGAAGAATCTCGCCATGGCCCTGGCCGGCGAGGTCGGCGAGCTGCTGGCCGAACTGCAGTGGCTCACGCCTGAACAGGCAGCGGCGGTGATGGACGATCCTGAGGCGGGCGCGCGCGTCCGGGCAGAGGTCGGCGACGTGATGATCTACCTGACCCGCCTCGCGGATGTCCTCGGCATCGACCTGGAGGCGGCTGCCGTCACCAAGTTGGCGGAGGTTGCGGTCCGCTATCCGGTTCAACAGGTCAAAGGCTCCGCCACCAAGCGGTAGCGGGGCGTGCGCGGAGATCATCTCTTCGCTACAGTCCAGCCGTACAAGCGCGTAACGACGGGCTTCCAGCCGGTGCCGGACATGCCCCCCATGCGCACGATGAATTCGTGCTGCCCGGGGGCATGTGTTGTCAGCGTTCCGCACCTCCGCCGATGGTCTCCTCCGCTATGCCACCGCCGGCACGATCGCCGATCGGGTCGCGGAACAGATCGGCCACAACGTGAGCGCCGCAGAACGCCGGTCGTGGGAGCGCAGTCTCACGGTGCTCGGGCAGGATCTGGCCGATGCCGGGCTGGGTCAGGTGGAGGTACTGGTCGAGTACCAGCTACCGCTGACGAGCAAGCGGGTCGACGTGGTGCTCGCGGGCGTGCATCCGAGGACCGCCGACGACTCTTACGTGGTGGTGGAGCTGAAGCAGTGGTCGCGGGCCGAGTCTTATGAAGGATCCGACCGGCTGGTGCTGGTCGAGCACGCCCGCGGCCCACGTCTGCACCCCGGTGTGCAGGTCGGAGACTACTGCGAGTACCTGACGGACTTCCTCGGCGTCCTGTCCCATCGTCGCACCCAGATTGTCGGCGCCGCGTACCTCCACAATGCCGTGGACCGGGATGTGAACGACCTTTTCGTGCGGCGGCCCACGCAGCAGAGCCGGATCTTCACCAAGCAGCGCCGTGGGCAGTTCCTCGACTACCTGCAAACCTACTTAGCTCCCGCTCCGGGGGCGGCGGCCGCAGACCGCTTCCTCACCAGTTCTGTCCGCCCGAGCAAGCACCTCCTGTCGTACGCCGCGGCCGAGCTGAAGGTGCGGTCGCACTTCACGCTGATTGATGAGCAGCGGTTAGCGTACGAGTTGGTGTTGCACGCCGTGGAGCGGGCGCGCGCCGCGGACCGCAAGTCGGTCGTGGTGGTGTCCGGTGGACCAGGCAGTGGCAAGAGCGTGATCGCGCTGTCAGTGCTCGGGGAGTTGGCCCGCCAGCAGCGCTCGGTCATGCACGCCACCGGTTCGCGATCGTTCACCCAAACCCTGCGCAGATACGCCGGCAAGGGCTCGACCCGCTTGAAGAACCTGTTCGGCTACTTCAACAGCTTCATGGCCGCTGAGAGGAACGGCCTTGACGTGCTGATTTGCGACGAGGCACATCGGATCCGGGAAACGTCGGTCAACCGCTTCACGCCGAAGGCAAAGCGGGACAAGGCTCGCCCGCAGATTGATGAGCTGATCGCCGCCGCGCGGGTGCCGGTCTTCCTCCTCGACGAACATCAGGTGGTCAAGCCGGGCGAGCTGGGTAGCGTCGACGTCATATCCGCGTACGCGAAGCAACTCAACCTGGAGGTGGAGGTCGTGTCGCTACACGACCAGTTCCGGTGCGGCGGCAGCGAGGCGTACGAGGAGTGGGTCCTCGACCTGCTCGGCCTCGACGGCGGTGAGCCGTCGGTATGGACCGGTGACGGTCGGTTCGACCTGCGACTGGCGGAATCGCCGGAGGAGATGGAGGCGTTCCTGCAGGCGAAGCAGGCCGCCGGGGAGACTGCTCGCATGTCCGCGGGCTATTGCTGGCCGTGGAGCGACCCCCGACCGGACGATTCCCTGGTCCCGGACGTGCAGGTCGGTGGCTGGGCCCGGCCCTGGAACGTCAAGAGTGACCGTAGCGTCGGTGACGCGCCGGGTAGTGCGTTCTGGGCCACCGACCCGAACGGCTTCGGTCAGGTGGGGTGCGTGTACACGGCCCAGGGCTTCGAATACGAATGGTCCGGCGTGATCATCGGGCCGGACCTGATTGCCCGCGACGGCCGGCTGGTGACCCAACGGACCGAGTCGAAAGACCCGGCATTCCGCAGTCGGAAGCAGCTCAGCGACTCCGAGGCGGACCGGCTGATCCGGAACACCTACAAGGTGTTGATGACCCGAGGCATGCGCGGCACCATCCTCTACTCCACCGACCCCGAGACACGCGCCTATCTGGCTTCCTTGGTCCACGTGAAGCGTCTGGTAGAGACGACTTACGAACCCGTCGCCGACGAAGCCACAATGCACAGCTGAGGCGCCCCTGGCAGCGTGCCTATTCGGCTGCGACGCGCTCTTCGAACACGGTCATGTCGTTCTGGACGCCGCCGGAACGATTCGGCTCGACCCCGACCTGCAGGGAGAACTTCTCGCGGCAGCCCGCCCTCTCGCTGGTCGCCGATGCGACGCATACAACCCGCGGTCGCGTTCCTTCTTCGAGGCGCACGCGGTAACCCCGACGCCCTGACGACGGCACCGGGTACGAGCCGCCCCACGTCACATGTCGTGACCCGGGCGGATGGAGTGCCACGCCGCCCGCACGTGGCTGCGCATGACCGACTCGGCCCAGTCGGGGTCGGCGGCGGTGAGTGCCGCCACCAGTTCGTGGTGGTGCGCGAGGCTCCGGCGCAGGGCCTCGGGGCTGTAGTGGGAGAACGTCCGCCAGACGAGCGGCATCTGGATCACCGAGGAGACGACGCCGGCGAGGCGGCTGTTGTCGGACGCCTCGAGGATCATCCGGTGGAACTGGTTGTTCAGCTCGGTGAGCTGGTCCACGTCGGTCGGTCGTCCGTCCGGCGCGACCTCGTCCATCCGGTGGGCCAGCGCGTCGAGCGCGGCCACGTCGACGGTGCCGGTGGTGGCCGCCAGGCGACAGCCCCAGGGTTCAAGCACCGACCGCAGGCTGAAGATCTCGTCGAGGTCGTGGACGCTCCAGGCCTGGACCTGCACGCCGCGGTTGCGTTCGTGGCGGACCAGCCCTTCGGCGGTGAGTCGTCGCAGCGCCTCCCGGACCGGCGTCCGGCTCACCCCGACCGACTCGGCCAGCTCGCCCTCGCGGAGCCACTCGCCGGCCGACCGCTGCCCGGACAGGATCTGGTCCCGGATCAGCCGGTAGGCGTGGTCGGCGGCGTGGCCGTTGTCGGCCTCCCGCAGCCCGGTGCGGTCACTCATGATGCTCCGCACGGTAACAACGCGGCAGGTTGTATGCAATGAGCCCGCGGACCATTGACAGCGCGAACATGAGGAGCCTACTTTTCCCGCACAGCCTGCTGTAACGCCAGTCACACGTCGGGTTGATTGCATGCAAAGACGCTGATTGAGGGGTCCATGAGCACTCCACTGCCGCTTGACGACGTCCGGGTGATCGAGCTGGGCCAGCTGCTGGCGGGACCGTTCTGCGGCCAGCTCCTGGGTGACTTCGGCGCCGAGGTGATCAAGGTCGAGGACCCGGGTCGGGGTGACCCCATGCGGCAGTGGGGGCGCGAGAAGCCGTACGGGAAGTCGCTCTGGTGGCCGGTGGTGGCGCGGAACAAGAAGTCCGTGACCGCGGACCTGCGGACCGACGAGGGACAGGATCTGGTACGCCGGCTCGTCGCGCGGGCGGACGTGCTGATCGAGAACTTCCGGCCGGGCACGCTGGAGCGGTGGGGCCTGGCCCCGGAGCGCCTGTGGGAGATCAACCCCGGCCTGGTGGTCACCCGGGTGACCGGCTTCGGCCAGACCGGCCCCTACTCCTCCCGCGCCGGGTACGGCTCGATCGGTGAGGCGATGGGCGGGATCCGGTACGTCACGGGCGACCCCGACCGCCCCCCGGCGCGAGCCGGCGTGTCCCTGGGCGACTCCCTCGCGGCGACGTTCGCCTGCCTGGGCACCCTGGTGGCGTTGCACCAACGCGGACGCACCGGTCGGGGCCAGGTGGTGGACTCGGCCATCTACGAGGCCGTGCTGGCGATGATGGAGTCGCTCGTCCCCGAGTACCAGATCGCCGGCTACCAGCGGGAGCGGACCGGGACGACCCTGCCGAACGTGTCCCCGAGCAACGTCTACCCGACCGCCGACGGCGAGATGGTGCTGATCGCGGCGAACCAGGACACGGTGTTCCGCCGCCTCGCCGAGGCGATGGGACGGGCCGAGCTGGCCACCGACGAGCGGTACGCCACGCACGGCGCGCGCGGACGGTGGATGGAGCAGCTGGACGGCCTGATCGCCGAGTGGAGTTCCACGCTCGGGTCCGACGACCTGCTCGAGCGGCTGCACGCGCACGGCGTTCCGGCGGGCCGCATCTTCCGGGCCCGGGACATGCTCGCCGACCCGCACTTCGCCGCGCGGGAGGCGATCGTCCGGCTGACCCATCCGGACCTCGGCGAGTTCGCCATGCACAACGTCGTACCCCGGCTCTCCGACAGCCCGGGCCGGGTCCGGCACGTCGGCCCCGAGCTCGGCGAACACAACGAAGACATCTACCGCGACCTGCTGGGACTCGACGACGGCGCGATCGCGTCGCTGCGTTCCGCCGGCGTCATCTGAGGAGGAACCATGACCTACCGGCTCGGTGTGGACGTGGGGGGAACGTTCACCGACATCCTGCTGATCGACGAGGCGACGGGAGACACCTACCGGGCCAAGACCTCCTCCACCCCCGAGGACCAGTCCGTCGGGGTGCTGCGGGGCATCGAGCGGGCCTGCGCGGCGGCCGGTGTGCCCATGTCGGAGATCGCCGAGGTGTTCCACGGCACCACGGTCGCCACGAACGCGATCCTCGAGGGTAAGGGCGCCCGGGTCGGGCTGGTCACCACCGAGGGCTTCCGGCAGGTGCTCCAGATCGCCCGGTCGTTCGTGCCGGGGGGCCTCGCCGGCTGGATCATCTGGCCGAAGCCGGAGCCGCTGGCGGCCTTGGAGGACACCGTGGAGGTCCGCGGCCGGATCGGCGCCGACGGCGCGGTGGTGACCGAACTCGACGAGGCGGACGTCCGCGCGAAGCTGCGCCGGCTGCGGACGCAGGGCATCGAAGCGCTGAGCGTCAGCCTCATCCACTCCTACGCCAACCCGGAGCACGAGCGCCGCGTGGCCGAGCTGGCCGCCGAGGAGCTTCCGGGCGTACCGGTGTCGTTGTCGTCGTCGGTGCTGCCGGAGCTGCGCGAGTACGAGCGGACCATCACCACGGTCGCGAACGCCGCCGTGCAGCCGCAGGTGGCGCGCTACGTGGCGAACCTGGAGGCGCAGCTGCGCGAGTCGGGGGTGGCCGGACGGCTGTGCATCCTGCGCAGCGACGGCGGTCTGGTCTCCGCGGCCGTCGCCGCGGACAACCCGGTGAACCTGCTGCTGTCGGGGCCCGCCGGCGGGGTGACCGGCGCGACCTGGGTGGCGGAGCAGGCCGGCTACCGGGACTTCCTGACCTTCGACATGGGTGGCACCTCCACCGACGTCGCCCTGGTCCAGGGGTTGTCGCCGCGGGTGGGCCGGGAGACCACCGTCGGGGACCTCAAGGTCCGGGCCACCTCCGTCGACGTCCGGACGGTGGGCGCCGGAGGCGGTTCCATCGCCCACGTGCCACCGCTGACCCAGGCGCTGCGGGTGGGCCCGCAGTCGGCCGGCGCCGCCCCCGGTCCGGCCGCGTACGCGGCGGGCGGCGACCAGCCGACGGTGACCGACGCGAACGTCGTGCTCGGCTACCTGCCCACCGACCTGGCCGGGGGCGAGATCACGCTGGACCGCGCGGCGGCGCGGGCGGCGGTGAAGTCGATCGCCGACGCCACCGGTCTGGAGTCGGTGGAGGCCGCCGCCGCCGGCATCATCGACATCGTCAACGAGAACATGTTCGGCGCGCTGCGGCTGGTGTCGGTGCAGCAGGGCTTCGACCCGCGCGACTACGCGCTGGTGGCCTTCGGTGGCGCCGGTCCGCTGCACGCCAACGCCCTGGGCCGGCTGACCGGCGCCTGGCCGGTGATCATCCCGCCGTCGCCCGGGGTGCTGTGCGCCTACGGCGACGCGACCACGAACCTGCGCGACGAGTCGGTGCGCACGCTGGTGCGACGCTTCGGCGAACTCACCGACTCCAGCCTGCGCGCCGTCCTCGACGAACTCGCCGCCAAGGCGTGCGCCACCCTCGGCGAGCAGGGCGTCCCCGCCGAGGAGCAGCGGGTCGTCTACTCCGCCGACCTCCGCTACCACGGCCAAGGTTTCGAGATCCCCGTGGCCGTCGACATCGACGCCTTCGACGGGACCGGCGGTGGGCTCGATGCCCTGCGGTCGGCGTTCGACGCCGATCACCAGCGGCTGTTCTCCTTCGTCCTGGACGCCGAACACGAACTGGTGACCGTCCGGGCCACCGCGCACGGCCCGCGGCCGCAGGTCGCCGCGCCCGAGGTCGAACCGGGCGACGCGGACCCGAGCGCCGCGCTGCGGGCCCACCACCGCATCTGGGTCGACGGCGCCGAGGTCGAGGCCGGCGGCTACGACCGGGCCCTGCTGCGCGCGGGCAACGTCGTGCCGGGCCCGGCGATCATCACCGAGATGGACTCCACCACCCTCGTGCTGCCCGGGCACACGGCCACCGTGCACCCCAGCGGCAGCCTCCTCATCCGTCCCGTCGACACCACCACGGAGAGCTGACCATGGCACGCCTCATCGAGACCGCTACCGGACCACTTCGCTCCGTGGACGTCGACCTGGTCACCCTCGACCTGATCGAGAACGGGCTGCGCAACGCCCGCTACGAGATGGACGAGGTGCTCTTCCGGACCGCGCTGTCGCCGGGCATCCGGGAACAGCACGACGAGTTCCCGCTGATCGCCAACCGCGACGGGAAGATGATGGTGGGACAGTTCGGGCTGTCCATCCCGGACTTCCTGGAGAACTTCGACGGCGACATCGAGGAGGGCGACGTCCTGCTGACGTCGGACCCGTACTCCTGCGGCGCCGCGATCAGCCACGCGAACGACTGGCTCGTGGTGCTGCCCATCTTCTTCGAGGGACGGATCGTGGGCTGGGCGGCGATGTTCGGGCACATGTCCGACGTCGGCGGCAAGACCCCGGCGTCGATGCCGACCGACGCCCGCACCATCTTCGAGGAGGGCGTGGTCATCCCGCCGTTCAAGCTGTACCGCAGGGGGGTGCTAGCCGAGGACGCCCTGCGGATCATCCTCAACCAGGTGCGCAAGCCCGACTGGAACCGGGCGGACCTCAACGGGATCGTCGCGGCCTGCCGGACCGCCTCCCGTCGGGTCCAGGAGATGTGCGCCCGGTTCGGGGTGGACACCTACAACTCCGCGCTCGACCAGCTCCTCGACCGCAACTACCGGGCCATGAAGGTGCTGCTCGAGGCGGTGTTCGCCGAGGGCGAGACGCTGTCGTTCACCGACTACATCTGCGACGACGGGCTCGGCTACGGACCCTACGAGCTCAAGCTCAGCCTGACCCGGACCGGCGAGAAGGTGCTGCTGGACTTCACCGGCAGCAGCCCGCAGGCGCAGGGACCGATCAACTACTACATCAACGAGAACCTCGTGCGGATGTTCTTCGGCATCTACATGATCACCGTCGCCGACCCGCAGATCCTCTGGAACGACGGCTTCTATCCGCTGGTCGACGTCACGATCCCCGACGACTCGTTCTGGAAGCCCGCGTACCCCGCCGCCCTCAACGCGCGCAACCACGGCATCGGACGCGTCTTCGACCTGTTCGGCGGCCTGCTCGGCCAGACGAACCCCGGGCTGCTCAACGCCGCCGGCTTCTCGTCGTCACCGCACTTCATGTACTCGGGCACCTACGGGCCCGGTGAGCGCAAGGGCGAATGGTTCCAGCTCTACTCCATCGGCTTCGGCGGCATCCCGGGCCGGCCGGTGGGAGACGGCCCGGACGGCCACTCGCTGTGGCCGTCGTTCGTCAACATCCCGTGCGAGTACCTGGAGTCCTACTACCCGCTGCGCGTCGAACGCTGGGAGACCGTCGCGGACACCGGCGGCGCCGGACTGCACCGCGGCGGCAACGGCGTCGACGTGGCCTACCGGTTCCTGGAGGCCGGCACCATCGCGATCCACGACGACCGCTGGCTGACCTATCCGTGGGGGGTGAACGGCGGCGAGCCCGGTGCGCGGGGCCGCAAGTGGCTCGAACGCGCCGACGGCGGCACCGAGATCCTGGGCAGCAAGGTGCACGACGTGCCCGTGGCCCCGGGCGACGTGCTGCACTTCGTCACCTGGGGCGGCGGCGGCTGGGGCGACCCGCTGGCCCGCGACCCGGAACTGGTCGGCCTCGAGGTCCGCCGGGGCCTGGTCACCCCCGCGGGCGCCCGTCGCTACGGCGTGGTCTGCGACGAGGCCGGCGCCGTCGACGTCGCGGCCACCGAGGAGGTACGGGCCGAGCTGCGCCGCGGACGCCCCGACCCGCTGCCCACGTTCGACATGGGGCCGCCGATCGAGACGGTCCTGGACCGGTGCCTGGAGGAGACGGGCCTGCCCGCACCCCGGCCGCCCGTCGCCCGATGAACCCCGCGCCGACCAGCCGCGACGACGGATTCGGGGGCGCGCTCCCGCCCGGCGCCCGTCCCGCCGTGCTCGTCATCGACCTGATGCGGGCCTACTTCGACCCGGCCAGCCCGCTGTGCCTGCCGTCCACCGACTGCCTACGGTCGGCCGGCCGGGTCGTCGCCGCGGCCCGTGGGCACGGGATCCCGGTGCTGCACACCCGCGTCGCCTACGGGCCCGGCGGTGTCGACGGAGGTCTGTTCGTCCGGAAGGTCCCCGCCCTGCGGCAGCTCGTCGACGGCGGTGGCGCGATGGGGCAGCCGATGCCGGAGGTCTGCCCCGCCGACGACGAGCTGGTGCTGGTCAAGCAGTACGCCAGCGCCTTCTTCGGCACGTCCCTGGCGTCCACCCTGCGCGCGGCGCGCATCGACACCGTGGTGCTGGTCGGCGTCAGCACGAGCGGTTGTGTACGCGCCACCGCGGTGGACGCGATGCAGCACGGTTTCGTGCCGCTGGTGGTGCGGGAGGCGGTCGCGGACCGCGCCGCCGGCCCGCACGAGGCGAGCCTGTCCGACCTGCAGGCCAAGTACGCCGAGGTGGTCGGCGAGGCCGACGCCGTCGCCTACCTGTCGGAGGACCGATGACCGCCGGCATCGACATCGTGGAGGTGTCACCCCGCGACGGCCTGCAGAACGAGTCGACGGTCCTCACCACCGACGACAAGGTCGAGCTCGTCGACCGGGCGGTGCGGGCGGGAGCGCGGCGGGTCGAGGTGACCAGCTTCGTCAACCCCGCCCGGGTGCCGCAGATGGCGGACGCGGACGAGCTGATGGCCGCGGTCCCCCGCCACGACGGCGTCCGGTACGCGGGCCTGGTGATGAACCGCCGCGGCCTGGACCGGGCGCTGGCCGCGGGCGTCGACGAGATCAACGTCGTCGTCGTGGCCACGGACACCTTCTGCGGCCGCAACCAGGGCATGACCACGGCCCAGGCGTGCGACACGGCGGCCGAGCTGGTGCGGGCGGCCGGCGCGGCGGGGGTGTTCGCGACGGTGACCGTCGGCGCGGCGTTCGGCTGCCCGTTCGAGGGCGAGGTCCCGCTGTCCCGGTTGCGGGAGGTGCTCGCCAGGGTGCGGGACGCCGGCGCCGACGAGCTGGCTCTCGCCGACACCATCGGGGTGGCCGTACCGTCCGACGTCACCGACCGGTTGGCGCTCGCCCGGGAGGTCACCGACGCGCGGACACCGCTGCGGCTGCACCTGCACGACACCCGGCACACCGGTGTGGCCAACGCGGTCGCGGCGGTCCAGGCCGGCGTCACCACCCTCGACGCCAGCATCGGCGGAGCGGGCGGTTGCCCGTTCGCGCCGGCGGCGACCGGAAACGTCGCCACCGAGGATCTCGTCTACCTCTTCGACCGGATGGGGCGGTCCACCGGGCTGGACCTGGGGATGATCACCTCGGCCGCCTCCTGGCTGGAAGGCAGGCTCGGCAAGCGGCTGCCGGGCGCGCTGCTGCGGGCGGGACCGTTTCCCGCCTGAGCCCGGGGCGGCGACGGTCCTCCCCCGGTCGGCATCGCGAAGTGCTCGCGCGGTGACCGGCACGTCGGCCGACCGCTCTCGCGGCCCGGGCGGCGGCCGGCCGGGTCACCAGTCGCGGGCCCACTCCGGCGGCGGTACGACCGCGAGCTGCGGCTCCCCGCTGATCGGTTCCAGCGCGTGCACGATCCGCAGGTCCCCGTCGGCGGCGGCGTCCTCGTCGATGCACACCCGGCCGCTGCTGCCGTCGGCGCCGACCAGCAGCCACCGGTCGGGGTGCACGCTGCCGTCGTCGACGAGCGCCCGTACGCCGAAGGTCCGGGCGAGGGTGACGGCAAGGTCCCGTTCGCCCTGGCCGGTGGCATCGGCGAGCGCGGTGTCGCCGGTCAGGATCCAGCCGAAGCCCTCGTCCTCGTCGGGCGGGGTGAGCATCGCGACCGGGCGGGGACCGTCGACGTCGCGCGCATCGAGTGGCCCGATGTGGACGGTCTCCGGCGCGATGCCGTACTCCCGGTGCAGGAAACGGCGCAGGGCGTCCGCCGGCAGCTCGCCCTCGACGTGGATCTGATACCGCACCCGCACCACCCCCGGGGCTTCACCGAGCGACCGCACGACTCGGCAGGATACCCACGAGCAGCCGACCACGCCGCGGTGCGTGGTGCGCCACAGTGCTTGCTCCGCCGGCCCGCCGGATAGTTGGCTGAGCGGTATGGCCCGCATCGCGTACCACGACGCGGACGCCGAGGCGTTCGCCGCGACCCGTCACCTCACCGACGACGGCCTCACCGCCTGGCGCGCGGCCGTCGCCCGCCACCTCGACCCGCGTCCCGGCATGCGCCTGGTCGACCTGGGCGCCGGCACCGGCAGCTGGGCCCGCGCCTTCACCACCTGGTTTCCCGGCGTCGAGGTCGTCGCCGTCGAGCCGTCGGCGGCGATGCGCGCCCGCTGCGCGTTCGCCCCACTGGTCGCGGGCGACGCCGCCCACGTCCCGCTGGCCGACCGGAGCGTCGACGCCGTGTGGGTGTCCACGGTCATCCACCACGTGCCCGACCTGGCCGCCGCGGCGCGCGAGCTGCACCGGGTGCTGCGGCCCGGCGCGCCCGTGCTCATCCGGTCCGCGTTCGCCGGACGGCACGAGGCGATCACCCTGTTCCGCTTCTTCCCGGAGGCGATCCGCGTGCTCGACTCCTATCCCGGGGTCGCCGACGTGGCGGCCGCCTTCGCCGGCGCCGGGTTCTCCACCGTGGCCGTCGAGCCGGTTCCCCAGGTCACCGCGACGTCGCTGCGGGAGGCGGCCGCCGACCTGCGGCGGGAGGCACACACCCCGCTTCAGCTGATCACCGACGACGCGTACGCCGCCGGGCTGGAGCGACTCCGCGAGGCCGCGCAGGTCGAGGCCGGGCCGGTGATCGACGCGCTGGACCTGCTGGTCCTGCGCCGCGACGGCGGGTGAGTCGTTACCGATATCAGCTCGACAGGGGGCGGTGGGCGGCACCCCACCCGGCACCCCGGCGCGCCGTCGCGCGGCAGCCCGACGACGGCACCCCGCCCGGCACCAGGCGAGCCGTCGGGCGGCAGCCC
>NZ_CADEAU010000033.1 GCF_902825405.1 Micromonospora maritima
CCCGCTCCGGCTCGCCGTGCCGGTCCGGGCCGGACGCCTGCACCTGCCGACCGCCGGCACCGTGCTGCTGCCCGAGGTCGGCGACGGCACGGCGGAGGTCCACGTCGGTCCCGGCGGGTCGCTGCGGGTGACCGCCGGAGAGGTGACGGTACGCGTCGGCACGGCCGGGGACGAGCCCCGCTGGCAGCCGACCCGGACCCTGGCCGCGGACGACCTGACGGTCCTGCTGGAGGACGGCGACCCGCACCGCGACTGCCACCGGCTGCCCGCCGCCGGGCGGCTCGACGACGCGACCGCCGCCCGCTGGGCGACCACGTTCGCCGCCGCGTGGTCGACCGTCCGGGACGAGACGCCGGGCCACGCCGAGGAACTGCGCGCCGGCCTGCGGGCCCTGGTGCCGTTGCGTCGCAGCGGCGCCGGCGCGAGCGAGGCCTCCACCGCCCGGCAGGCGTTCGGCGGCGTCGCGGCCACCGAGACCGACGCCGGCTCCCTGGCGGTGCTGCTGGTGCACGAGTTCCAGCACAGCAAGATGAACGCCCTGCTCGATCTCTACGACCTCGTGGACGGCACCCGGCCGGCCGGGATCACGGTCGGCTGGCGACCCGACCCGCGCCCCCCGGAGGCCGTGCTGCACGGCATCTACGCGCACGCGGCGGTGGCCGACATCTGGCGGGTCCGGGCCGACCGCCAGGTCGACGGGGCGCAGGCGGTCTACCGGCGGTACCGCGACTGGACGGCCGAGGCCATCGGCGCCCTGGAGCGGGCGGACGCGCTCACCCCGGTGGGCTCGCGGCTGCTCCGGCAGGTGGCCCACTCGGTGGCCCGGTGGCCGTCGTGACCACCGCCGTCCGCGCCGGGCACCGACTCGGCACCCTCACCGCCGAGCTGCGGGCGTTGGGGCTGGGCCCCGGCGACGTCGTGCTCGTGCACTGCGCGATGCGCGCCGTCGGACCGGTCGCCGGTGGCGCGGCCACCCTGGCCCGGGCGCTCCGGGCGGCCGTCGGCCCGGCGGGCACGCTCGTGGTGCCGGCGCAGACCCCCGACAACTCGGTCAGCAGCGCGGCGTACCGCACCGCGACCGCCGGGATGACCGACGACGAGCGCCGGGCGTACGAGGAGCGGATGCCCGGCTTCGACCCGGCCACCACGCCGTCGTTCGGGGTGGGCGCGCTCGCCGAACACGTACGCCGGCTGCCCGGTGCGGTGCGCAGCCGCCACCCGCAGACGTCGTTCAGCGCGTGGGGGCCCCGGGCGCGGGCGCTGATGCGCGTCCACGACCTCGACTCGCACCTCGGCCCGCGGTCCCCGTTGGCCGCCCTGGAGGCCGTCAACGCCCGGATCCTGCTGCTCGGCGTCGGCTGGTCGTCCTGCACCGCCCTGCACCTGGCCGAGTACCGGTCGGAGCACCCGCCGATGATCCGCCCCTACCGCTGCTACGTACTCCGGGACGGCCGCCGGGCACGACTCGACTTCGTCGCCCCGCACCTGGACGCGGCCCCGTTCGCCGCGATCGGCGAGGAACTCGACCGGGCGGACTTCACCCGCCGCGGGACGGTCGGGGACGCCGTCGCCCGTCTGCTGCCGATGCCGGCGGCGGTGCACACCGCGCTCGGTTGGATGGACCGCCACAACGGACGGTGAGGCCTGTTCACCGGTGGGTCACTTCTCCTACTCTGATCGATACGCACAACGTGTCGACTGGAGAGCAACGCGTGATCATTACCGGTTGGCGGTCGGGGGATCCGTCCATGCTGGACGGGTCGTGCCGACGTGAGTCCTGAGGGGTCCGTCCTCGCCGGCGCACGCTACTTCTTCCTCAGCTACGTCCCCCCACCGACACACAGCGACCGCACCCTCGGCGACCACTGGGTCCGCCGCTTCTACCACGATCTCAACCTCGCCATCGACGGGCGTCCGGGGGCGCGGCTGCGCCGGCGGGGCTTCGCCGACTTCACCGTCCGCCTGTCCGAGGACCGGGCGGAACAGAAGCGCGTGGCGCTGGCCGAGGCCGAGGTGTTCGTCCCGCTCTACTCACCGGACTACCTCAACCGGGACGACTCGCGCCGGGAGCGGGAGTGGTTCCGGCAACGACTCCTGCGGGCCGGCCGACCCGCCGACGGGGACAACATCCTTCCCGTGCTGTGGACCCCGTCACCCGCCGCCGTCCACGCGTCGGACCAGGCCCGGGCGCTGGCCATGGCCGCCGACGTGGAGGCCTACGCCGCAAACGGGATGAGCGCGCTCTGCCGGTTGCAGATCTTCCAGCGCGACTACCAGGAGGTCCTGGGGCGGCTGGCCCAGCACATCGTCGACACCGCCGAACAGACCCCGCTGCAACCGGCCGAGCCGCCGACCGGGCCGACCGACGTGCCGTCGTCCCCGACCAGCGAGGTGCCCTTCCTGGCCGTGGTCATCGCCCCCGGCCAGCCACCGGAGGGGGGCCGGGTCAACGGGCGGCCCGACACGCACGCCGGTCGGTGGCGACCGTTCCGGGACCGGCCGCCGGTGGTCGACGACGTGACCGACGCGGTCCAGCGGCTGCGGATGCCCATCGACGTCCAGGACTTCGCGCCGGACGAGGGTCTGTTCCGGGGTTGCCCGGGTGTCCTCATGGTCGACCCGCGGGTGGTCGAGACGCCGGACGGCACGGAGGCGGTCCGCGCGGCGGTCGACTGCCTGCACAGCTGGGTCGGGGTGGTGGTGATCATCGACGACTCGGCGCCTGGCCGCCGCTCCCACGCGGCGGTGCTGCTCGACCGGGCGGTGGCGATGTTCCCCCCGACGGCCCGCCCGCTGGCGGTCACCACGTACGACGACTGGCGGGCCGGGGTGCACGGGCTGGTCGACCGGATGCGACGCCGCTACCTGGACGCGCGACCGGCCTACCCACCGCCGGGACGGCCGATCAGCAAGCCCCGGCTCTGGGAGAACCCGACGCCCGACGAAGGAGTGGAGCCATGACCCGACCCGAGGGACAGGTCGTCACCTTCTACTCCTACAAGGGTGGCACCGGCCGGACCATGGCGCTGGCGAACGTCGCGTGGATCCTCGCCGCCAACGGCAAGCGGGTCCTGGCCGTCGACTGGGACCTGGAGTCCCCCGGGCTGTCGCGCTTCTTCGCGCCGTTCATCGACCGCGACGCGCTGGAGAGTACCGGCGGGGTGATCGACCTGATCCGGGAGTACGAGTGGGCGACCACCACCACGCAGGACAAGGGCGACGACCGCTGGCACGAGCAGTACGCCCGCGTGCACAAGTACTCGTTCTCGCTGAACTGGTCGAACTTCCCCGGTGACGGCACGCTCGACTTCCTCGGTGCCGGCCAGCAGAACAACGACTACGCCGGCGCGCTGGCCGGGATGAACTGGGACGAGTTCTACGAGCGGCAGGGCGGCGGCCACTTCTTCGACGCGCTGCGCGCCGACATGAAGCGCAACTACGACTACGTCCTGATCGACAGCCGCACCGGCTTCTCCGACGTCGCCGACATCTGCACCATCCAACTGCCGGACGTGCTCGTCACCTGCTTCACGCTGAGCGAGCAGGGCATCACCGGGGCGGCCAAGGTGGCCCGACTGGTCGAGCACCGCTACGGCTCGCGGCGGATCCGGGTACTGCCGGTGCCGATGCGGATCGACCCGGCCGAGAAGATCAAGGCGGACACCGGGCGGGCCGTGGCCCGGCAGCGCTTCAGCGGCCTGCCGAGCGGGATGAGCGAGGCCGAGCGCGACCGCTACTGGGCCCGGATGCAGGTTCCGTACCAGGCCTACTACGCGTACGAGGAGCTGCTGGCGACCTTCGCCGACCAGCCCGGGGTCAACGGTTCGCTGCTGTCGGCGTACGAGGTGCTCGCCCGGGAGATCACCCGGGGCGAGGTGGAGTCGCTGCCCCCGATGAGCGGGGCCGTGCGCGACCGGGTCAACGCCCGGTTCACCCGCACGTCCACCTCGGTGGAGAACGAGATCCTGCTCCGGCACGACCCGTACGACCGGGTGTGGGCGGAGTGGATCGGCAACCTGCTCGCCTCGGCCGACGTCCGGGTGACCGACCCCTGGTTCGCCGACGACGAGGCGCCCCGCACGGCCCGGGAGCTGATCATCGTCTCCGAGGCCAACGCCACCGAGGAGGCCGTGCTCGCCGCGCCGGACCGGTCGCCCGACCAGGTGCCGTTGGTCGTCTACGTCGCGGACGTGCGACGGCTCGCCAACGTGCCGGCCGCGCACAGCGTCTCGGTGGCCGGGTTGGAGGCCCGGACCGCGGCGACCCGCATCCTGCGCCTGGTCGGGCGGGAGGGCGCGACCGCCGACGTCGAGCTGCCGACCGGCCCCCGGTTCCCCGGCCGGGACAACAGCGTCTTCGAGGTGCCCGGCCGGAACAAGCGCTTCACCGGCCGGGAGGCGGACCTGCGGGAGCTGCGGACACTGCTGCGCAGCAGCCCGAAGGTGGTGCTGGCCGGCACCGGGCCGGTGGCGTTGCAGGGCATGGGTGGCATCGGCAAGAGCCAGTTGGCGCTGGAGTACGCGCACCGCTACCGCGCCGCGTACGACATGGTGTGGTGGATCGACGCCGACCAGGTGCCGTTCATCGAGTCCGCGATCGGCGACCTGGCGCCCTACCTCGGCGTCCAGGCATCGGAGTCGAACCGGGAGAACGCCCGGCTGGTCCTCCAGGCGTTGCGCCACACCGACCTGCGGTGGCTGCTCATCATGGACAACGCCGACGAGGTCGAGGGCGTCCTGCCCTACGTGCCGGACGGCAAGGGCCACGTGCTGATCACCTCCCGCAATCTCCAGTGGGTGGAACGGGCCACCACCGTGCAGGTCGACGTGTTCAAGCGGGCGGAGAGCATCCAGCACCTCACCGAGCGGGTGCCGAACATGCGGCCGGACCAGGCCGACAAGATCGCCTCGCTGCTGGGCGACCTGCCGATCGCGGTCACCGCCGCGGCGGCCTGGCTGGCCGACACCGGCCACTCGGTCGACAGCTACCTCACCGAGATCGCCCGCTTCGGCCCGGGCGCGGTGATGGAACCGAACAGCAACGTCTCGGTGGAGGCCACCTGGGAGTTGTCCCTCAACCACCTGCGCACCCGGAACCCGGCCGCCTACCGGGTGCTCCAGCTCTGCTCGGTGTTCGCGCCGGAGATCTCGGCCGATCTGGTCTACAGCAACAAGTTCGCCGAGGCGCTGGTCCCGTTCCACCCGCAGGCGAAGGAGCGGCTGGTCCGCCAGCAACTGGTGCAGCAGGCCAACCGGCTCGCGCTGGTCCGGGTCGACCTGCGGGCCGACAACCCGTCCGGCGGCGAGCGGAGCCGGGGCGGGCTCGTGCTCATGCACCGCCTGCTCCAGCACGCCGTCCGGTCCCGGATGACGGAGGAGGAACTCGACGAGGCGCGCGGCCAGGTCCACCTCGTACTGGCCGCCTTCCGGCCCGAGGGCGAGGTCGACGACCCGGTCAACTGGCCCAAGTTCCGCGTCATCTGGCCGCACCTGGAGCCGTCGAAGGCGGCGCTCAGCCGCAAGGTCGAGGTGCGGGCGCTGATGATCGACCGGGTCCGCTACCTCCAGTTGCGGGGCGACCTGGACACCGGCCGCCGGCTCGGCGAGGAGGTGGTCCGGACCTGGAAGGGGATGCTGGCGAAGGAGACCGACGAGCGGGCACGGGAGGACCTGCGCCGGCAGTTGCTGCACCTCCAGTTCAACCTCGCCAACATCCTCGCCTTCCTGGGACAGTTCAAGGACTCCCGGGCGTTGGACGAGAAGGTGTTCGCGGCCCAGCGGGAACTGCTCGGCGACGACCACCCGCACACGCTGATGACGGCGGGCGGGCTGGCACGCGACCTGCGGGGCATGGGCATGTACAGCGAGGCGCTGCGCCTCGACGAGGTCACCTTCAACGCCTGGAAGCGACTGTTCGCCGAGGAACACCCGCGTACCCTCGCCGCCCTGAACAACCTGGCCAGCACCCAACGCCTGATGGGCAACTTCCGGGAGGCGCGCAAGAACGACGAGATGGTGCTGGAGGGGCGGCGCGGCACCCTCACCGACAGCCACCCGGACACGCTGGCCTCCTCCGCGTACGTGGGCATCGACATGCGGGACGCCGGCGACTACGAGCAGTCGATCGCCCGGCTGCGGGCCGTGCACCGGGACCTGCTGCACACCGCCGGCGCCGAACACCTGATCACCCTGCGGACGCAGACGAACCTGGCGGTGTCGCTACGCGCGGCCGGGTACGCGGTCGAGGCGGGCAAGCTGCTCGAAGCCGCCTACGAGCTGCTGACCGAACGGTTCGGGCCGGACAACCCGGAGACGCTCACCTGCCGGCTGAGCCTGTCGATCAACCTGCTCACCGTCGACCTCTACCAGCGGGCCAGCCGGGAACTCACCGAGGTGCACCGCGTCTACCGACGCAACCTCGGCCCCGAGCACCCGTTGACGCTCGTGTGTCAGGTCAACCTGGCGATGGTCGCCCGTCGTGCCGGGGACTTCGTCGAGGCCCGGCAGCTCGCCGGCAGCTCGGCGGACGCGCTCGCCGCCGTGCTGGGCGACGAGCACCCGTACCCCCTATCCGGCTGGATGAACCAGGCCATCTGCCTCGCTGAGCAGCCGGACCCGCCGGAGGGCCGGGAGGCGGCGGACCGGGCGGCGCTGGACCTGTTGCAGCGTGCCTCCGACGGTCTCGACCGGGTGCTCGAACCGGAGCATCCGAACGCGTTGCGCTGCCGGGCCAACCTGGTGCTGATGCAGGACCGGATGGAACCGGGCCGGCGGGCCGAGATCGAGACGGTCGCCGACAAGCTCGCCCGCCGGCTGGGCGAGCACCATCCGGCGGTCGAGGCGCTCCGCCAGCACCGGTTCCAGCGGCGGATCATCGACCCGCATCCGATCTGACCGAGGCGCGCTCCGACGGGCGGGTCAGCCAGGCCAACATCTCCGGCAGCACCTCGACCGCGCCGAAGTGCGCGCTGCGGTGCTGCACGTGCAGTTGCGCGCCGGGGATCCGACCGGCCAGCCACCGGGTGTGGCTGGCCGGGGCGAAGTTGTCGTCGGCGCCGTGCCACAGCCGTACCGGCATCCGGATCTCCGCCAGCGAGATGCCCCAGTCGGCGCGCAGCGCGAGGACGTCGTCGATCCAGCCGTCCGGTCCCCGCCGCAGCGCCTCGGCGTAGGCGTCGGTCAACTGCCGGCGGATCGGCACCCCGGCCACCACCCGGCGGTCGGCCTCGGTCATCTGCTCGACCAGCACCGCGAGCAGCGACCCGGGGTCGTCGATGGTCCGCTCCGCCCGCAGGCGCAACTGCTCGGCGAGGACCACCTCGTCGTGCTCGGCGGTCCCGTAGTCGCGGACGTTGGCCTCCGTCATGCCGCCGAACCAGTCCAGTCCGATCGCGCCGGCCGGGGCGAGGCCGACCAGCACGGCGGTGCGCCGTACCCGCTGCGGCAGCAGCGCCGCGCAGGCCAGGGCGTGCGGGCCGCCACCGGAGCGGCCGACCACCGAGAACTCGTCCAGGCCCAGGTCGTCGGCGATGGCCACCACGTCGGCGGCGGCGTCGGCCACCCGGCGTCCCGGCAGCCGGCTGGAGCCGCCGTAGCCCGGCCGGTCGTAGGAGATCAGCCGGACGCCGAGCCGGTAGAGCACGCTCGACCGCGGGCGCGGCCCGTTGCGGCTGCCCGGCGTGCCGTGCATCAGGAACACCGGCCAGCCGCGCTCCGCGCCGACGACGTCGACGGCCAGGCTGCGCCTTCCGGATCGGACGATGTGCTCGCGGTGCGTGGGCGGGTGTGACAACCGGGCCTCCGGGACGGTGGTGGTGGCAGGCGTGGCGCCCCGGCCGGGCGGACGGTCAGACCGCATCGGTGGCCGGGCCCTGATCGGTCGCCGCGAGGACGCGCAGCGTGTCGAGGGCGGCCGGCAACGTGACGTCGACGGGCACCCGGCCGTGCGCCCGCAGGTAGTCGAGGAGCAGCCGGCACAGGCTCGTCTCGTCCAGGAACTCGTCGGGCAGTCGGTGCGCGAGCAGGGCGGCCATGGTCCCGGGCCGGATCTTCCGCCAGGCCAGGTCGGCGTACTCGCTCAGCGCCATCAGCAACCACAGCGCGGTGCGGTTGTCGACCCGTGCCGCGGCGAACTGCTCGGCCATCTCGGCGGAGACCACGCCGTCCTCCAGGGGCAGCTCGGCGAGCCGCCCCTCGATGTCGGCGAGCACCGCCCGCACCCGGGGCACGTACTCCTCCGGCAGCCGGTCGAGCCCGTGCCGGAGGATCAGCGCGTGCAGGACCGCGTGGTCCTCCGGCGTGCCGATCGAGTCGAGCAGTTCGGGAAACTCGTCGATCAGGTACGGGCACGAGATGATCAGCTCCGGGGGTGCGGTCACCGACCGGGGCAGTCGGTCCAGCGCCACCCGGGTCAGCCCGCAGACCACCTCCCGGGGCAACTGCGCGCCGTCCTCGGCGAGGCACTCCAGCAGCACCGTGGCGCTGGTGCTGGACACCGCGCCCGGCGATTCGACGGCCCGTTCCCACAGCCGCCGGTAGCTGCGCTCGTCGTAGAGGATGAGCTGGTGCAACGACGGCACCGGCCAGCGCCGGGTGGCCAGCGACACCAGGTCGGCGTGGAACCGGCCGGCCTCGAAGCTGTCCGGCTGCCGGCCGCGCCACGTCCGCGCGCCGGCCTGCAACTGGCCGTACGTGGTGATGTCGCCGAGCAGCCGGGCCTCCTCGGCGGCCACGCTCACGGTCTCGCCACGGCGTTCGCGCCGCCGTTCCGCGGTGATCCGGCCGTCGGCGTCCCGCCCCAGCCAGCTGATCATGGCGAGCTGGCCCTTCTCGTCGAGCCCCGCCCGCCACAGCCGCACGGTGGAGACCCAGGTCTCGTCGTCCATCAGGTCGGTGTGCCGTACGCCGTCGGGCGACACCAGCGCGGCCAGCGCGACCAGGTTGGCGGTGTACGCGGCGAGCAGCCGCACCGGGTCGTAGGGGGACGGCCGGTAGCCGTCCACCCCGGCGACGTTGCCCCGCTGCCGCGCCTCGGCCAGCAGCGCGGCGATGGTCTCGACGATCGCCGCACGCTCCTGCGGGTGCCGGGCGGCGAGTTCCCGGGCGAACCCGACCACCGCCTCCCGCTTCACCAGGGGCTGGTGGGAGAGCAGGGCCCGGAACTGGCCGGTGTCCAGCTGGTAGCCGAAGCCGGCCGGGGTGCGGGTGCGCCGCCGCAGGTCGGCCAGTTCGCGCAGCGACCCGATGACGTACTCCGCGATCAGGAAGTCGCCGATCGTCGCGTGCAGGAACTCGTAGGTCCGGCGGGCGTCCTCGCCCTGGAGGTCGTCCGGGCCGTACACGACGAAGAAGGCGGCGGTGACGAGTTGCTCCGGCCCGAGCACGTCGCCGAGCTCGAACCGGGTGCCGTCGCCGGCG
The DNA here is from genome assembly GCF_902825405.1 of Micromonospora maritima. GTDB lineage: Bacteria > Actinomycetota > Actinomycetes > Mycobacteriales > Micromonosporaceae > Micromonospora > Micromonospora maritima. The sequence continues at coordinate 9,417 of NZ_CADEAU010000033.1, forward strand.
CCGGAGCCGAAGCAGCCCAGGTCGGCGCGGAGCGCGGCCCGGTTCACCAGTTCCCGGTTGCGGTTGAACATGGCGAACGCGGTGATCGCCAGGTCGCGGCGCAGCCGGTGCTCCCGGGCCTCCCGTTCGCGTTGCGACAGGTCACCCGGCGCCTTCTCCCCGATCTGCCGCCGGATGAAGGCGGTGAGCAGGCCGGTGAACAGGTCGGACCGGGAGATGCCGAGGTCGGGGGGTCCTTCCACCCGGTGCTCGTCGTAGTAGATGGCCAGCAGGGTGAGCAGCAGCGGCTGGCGGGCCAGCTCGCCGTGCGACAGCAGGTCCCGGGCGGACAGGCGACGGTAGCCGGACCGGTCCTCGTTGGCGCCGTTGACGGCCGACACCCAGGTCGTCACCTGGGCGTCGGTCAGGTCCTCCAGACGGACCAGCACGGTGCCCTGGGGCACGCTGGCCCGGTCCATCACCAGCATCCGGGAGGTGATGACCGGGATGACCGAGTAGCCCAGGTCCCACTGGGCCTCCTGGAACTCGGCCACCCGGTCGATGTACTGGGAGTGGGCGGTGCCGGTGACCTGGACGAGTTCGTCGAACCCGTCGAAGACGACCACGATCGTGGTGGTGCTCGTGGCGCGGCGCAGGTCCGCCCACCGGATGCGCTCGTCCATGAACTGCTCGATCGCCGACTCGATCTGCTCGATCGGGGAGGTGTCGCCGGACATGCGGCGCAGCGGTACGACGATCGCGGTGAACCGGTTCGCCGGCAGCCGGGCCGCGATCACCCGGGTCAGCAGCGTCTTGCCGGCGCCGGGCTGGCCGAGGACCAGCAGCGGGCGGTGCAGGCTCGCCGGGTCGGTCAGGTAGTCGGAGAGGAACCCGACCAGGTCGCCGCTGCGCGGCTGCTCCTCCCACCAGCGCTCCCGCTCCGGCGCGGCGCGCTTGTCGTACTCCGCGACCCGGAAGTCGGGGCTGATGAACCCCCGCTCCACGGTGGGCAGCCGCAGGTGGAAGTCGATGTCCTTGATCCGCAGCAGCGGCTGCCGGAACACCGCGCCCAACGAGCCGGCGAGCCGGTCGAGGGATTCCCGGAGCCGGTCCGGCCGGTCGGGCGCGGCCGGGCCGGCCAGTCCGGCCAGGTTGCGGGACAGGTCCGCCAGCGCGTCCAGCCGCTCCGCGACCTCGGCGGTCAGCTTCCGGTTGTCGATCAGGTTGTGTTCGATCGCCTGCCGGACCATCCGGAACCCGAACTCCGGCAGGTCGGTGGCGAGCCGGTCGAAGCGGTCCTCGTAGTGCCACATGCTGCGGGCCACCACCCGGGACCGCAGTGAGGTGAGGTCGAGCCCGCGCCGCACCGCCGGCCAGGCGGCGAGGCCGTCGCAGAAGGCGATGGTGGCGTCGTAGAGGGTGACGTAGGCCGCCTCGACGTCCCGCCGGGTGTCGTCCATGCCGTGCACCGAGGACGGCAACGGGAAGTATCCGGCGTCGATTTCCTGGGGCAGGGTGTGTCGACGTCGATCGGCCGGCACCAGGGCGACCTTTTCCGCGTCGGTCAGTTCGAGCCGATCGAATCCGGGGCCCACCTCGTCCCGGAATCCGTCGAAGAACGCGGAGAGCGCCAGCACCGTGTGGCTGGCCTCCAACAGTTCGTAGTACGACTTTCCACCGGAGGCGCGTATCCGGCCGGCCTGGTTGCCGGTGGCGTCCCGGACGAGTTGGACGAGCGCGTTCTTCGGACCGAGCAGGGCCAGCGCCGCGCCCTGGGAGAGCGCGCCCGCGCCCAGGATTCCCGCGTTGACGACCTTGTCGGTCTCGGTGATGCGCGCGCTGCCGGGAGCCAACAGTCGTAACGCATCTCGATAGCTGAGGCTCGAACGGCGCGGCATGCCGCCCCTTTCGCTGCGGGCGATCGGATCCTTCAAGGATAGAAACTTCACTGACGGAAAGCTATCGATTCCGCACCGGCCAGAAGGCTTTAGCACGACTTGCCGCTCATTCATTTCATTCATCTGATAAATGCGGAGGCAAGGGGTTGAAGGCGGTCATTTCATCGCGCGTACCGGGCCCGAGGTTTGGCGAGAGCCCCGATCGGTGAATGACGGCCCATGTCCTCCCTGTCCGCGCGGACGCGCGGTGCCGCCTCCCGCGCCGCCGACAACTCCTGGCTGGAGCGCCTGACCCGGGCCGGCTTCGTCGGCTACGGCATCCTGCACCTGCTCTTCGCGTACGTGATCGTGAAGGTCGCCCTCGGCGGGCCGGCCGCGGACGGGGACCAGTCGGGCGCCATGCAGCAGATCGCCGACGAACCGTTCGGCGCGGCGCTCATCGGGGCGATCGTCGTCGGATTGGTGGCCATGGCGGTCTGGCAGGTGCTGGAGATCTTCCGCGAGCGCCGGTGGGGCGAGCGGGCGGCGTCGGCCGGCCGGGCGGCGTTCTACCTCTACCTCGCCTTCAGCGGCGTCAAGGTGCTGCGCGGCAAGAAGTCGTCGAGCGCCGACACCCAGCAGGACACCGCCGCGGGACTGCTCGCCTCGGACGCCGGCCGGGTCGCCGTCATGACCGCCGGCCTGATCCTGGCGGGGATCGGCGTCTGGCTGGCGATCGTCGGGATCACCAGACGCTTCGAGAAGCACCTGCACGTCAGCCGGATGGCGGCGGCGACGCGGCGACTGGTGGCCCGGCTCGGCACGGTGGGCTTCACGGCCAAGGGACTGGCGTACGCGATCGCCGGCATCCTGTTCGTGGTCGCCGCCTGGCGGTTCGACCCGGAGAAGGCGCGCGGGCTCGACGCGGCGCTGCGCGCGCTGGCCGACGAGAGCTACGGCACCTGGCTGCTGCTCGTGGTGGCGGTCGGATTCACGGCGTACGGCCTGTTCGCGGTGACCGAGGCGCGCTACCGCAAGGTCTGACCCGGCACCGTCCGACGGGCGTACCCCGATGATCAAGGGCGGGTATCGTCCGGGGACCGACCGGGAGGTGCGATGGGCGCGAAGACGGCGCTGTTGGCGTTCGCCGACGGCGACCTGCGGCCGGCGTTGCGGGCCGCGGTCCCCTCGGACCCGGCGGAGGCCGAGGCCGCCGTCCGCCAGGCCCTTCCCGGGTACGAGGTCACGCCGGCCGGCGACAGCGTGCTCGACGTGACCTGGCCGCCCGACGACGTCACCCACGTCGCGGTGCTGCCCGGGGCCACGCTCCTGTGCGACCGCCGGCTGGTCCTCGACCGGCCGTCGGAACTGCCCGGGCACCTGCTGCGCCTGGGCGCCGGCAGGCGGATCGTCATGCACGGCATGCACTCGGTGGTGGACTGGCTCTGCTTCGCGGTCTGGGAGGACGGGAAACTGGTCCGCTCCCTCAGCCTCTCCCCGGACGGCGGCATCGCCGAGGACGTCGGCGAGCCGTACGACTTCGAGCGCCCGTACCGGGACGGCCGGCATCCGGTGGCACCGGCCCCCTACCCGCTGCCGTTCCACCCGTTGGAGCTGGGCGAGGACGCTCTGCGCGCCCTGTTCGGCTTCGTCGTCGAGGGCCGGCCCCGGCCGGACGACGTCGACGCCGACGCCGTTCCGGTACGCGCCTTCCGCGTCGTGGACCCCGCGGGTCGGGAGCAGGCGGCGCGTGCGACCGCCTACGAACAGGCGATGCGCGCCATGGGGCCGCCGCGACGGTTCCGCCCGGGTCCGGACGGGACGCTGGAGGAGGTCACGCCGTGACCTCACCGCCGCACATCCGCGCCGTAGCCCTCGCCGCGGTGCGACGCGGGGACGACCTCCTGGTCTTCGAGGCGTACGACGCGACGAAGCAGGAGACGTTCCACCGGCCGCTCGGCGGTGGCGTCGAGTTCGGCGAGTCGGCCGTCGAGGCGGTGCGGCGGGAGCTGCGGGAGGAGCTGGCCGTCGAACTGTCCGGGGTGGAACTGCTCGGCGTCCTGGAGAACATCTTCACCGCGTTCGGCCGGGCCGGCCACGAGATCGTCTTCGTCTTCTCGGCCGACCTGGCGGACCCGTCGATGTACGAGCGGGACGCCGTCGGGATCGTCGCGGACGAGGGCAGCCCGGTCAGCTGGCAGCCGCTGAGCCGCTTCGCCGACGGCCAGGCGATCCTCTACCCGCACGGCCTCCTGGACCTGCTGTCCCCCGCCCGCTCGTAACCACCCGATCCTCAGCGTCGCCGCTTCCGCTTGTGCCTGATGCGTACGGTGCCGCCCGGCACAGGCGCGGCGGACCGACGCGGTGGCGTACGCCGGCGCAACCGGCTCGGCAACCGGAGCCGGGACAACGTCAGCGGAATCGCGACCACGAGGAGCATGAAGCCCGCCGCGCCCAGCCCGCCCTGGAGCCGGCCCCGGTGTCCGCTCAACTGGCCGAAGTCGGTGACGAAGTCGCCCGGATCGACCCGGTTCACCCAGATCGGCACCTCGTCACCGATCGACCGGCACACCTCGACGCAGGCCACCTCGCGCTCGTACGTGCGGCCGTCCACCTCGTATCGGAAGTACATCGTCTTCGACGTGCCGCCACGCTTCGTCACCTGGTCGTGGACGAGCGCCCGCGTCGGCACACCGTCGGTGCGCAGCTCGGCCTGCCAGTCGTCCAGATCGTTCTGGGTGTGGATCGGCAGCCAGAGCAGTGCACCACCGGCCACGAGCAGGAGCACGCAGCCGAGGGCGGTCAGGGCCGGCGACCGCCACGGCGGGATCGAGGAACGCACCGCGCCATCGTGTCGGCCCGACGCAAGCCGTCACCACCTTCAGCGCGTCGACAATTCGGGGCACCTCCGGGTTGTGGCCGGCGGGGGCCAGGGTGGCGATCAGCACGGCGGTGCCGCCGGCCTGGCCGACCAGGGCACCACCGCGCCCGGCCACCAGCAGCGCGGCGGCGATGGCCACGGTGACCACGAGGCCGGTCTGCACGACGCCGGAACCGAGGAAGTAGCGCAGCACATCGCTGACCACGATGCCGACGCCGGCGAGCAGTTCGAGGGTGCGCCGGACACGCTGACCGATGGCGGTGGCGATGGTGCCGACCGCCGCGGCCGGCGCCGACGGGCACGCCCGAACGCCCCACCCTCCTCCCGCGCGGTGGAGAGGAGGTGGCCACCCCGCTCGACGACCCGGTCGAGCGGGCTGCGGGAGACATCGCGGTCACGATCGGCCATGGGGGTTATTGCCCCCGGGGCGGACGAATCGCCCTACGGGCCGGGTCAGTCTTCGCCGACGTGGCCCTCCAGGACCGCCAGAAGGCGGGTCAACTGCTGGTGGTCCCGTTCGCCGAGCCGCTGTCGGGTCGCACCGTCGAGCGCGTCGACCAGCTGGTACGCCTCCCGCAGCAGCGCCGCCCCGGCGTCGGTCACCCGGATCGGCGCGGCCCGGCCCCGGCCCCGCTCCGCGGTCCGCTCGACCAGCCCGCGGGACTCCATCTGGTCCAGCAGCGCGCCCATGCTCTGCGGCGTGGTGAGCACGGCCCGGGCCAGCTCGGCGGAGGTCACTCCGGGCGATTCGGTGAGGACCGCGAGCACGCTGAACTGGCGGGGGGAGAGCCCGGTCGGGGCGAGCGTCGCGGCGAAGCGACGCTCCAACCGGCTGGCCAGCCGCACCAGGCGGTATTCCAGGAACTCGTCGGGTGGCCCACCACTCGCACGGCTCGTCACGGATCCACCGTACCGAGAACGACCGACCCGGCGCGGAGAATCAGTTGCCTGATACTCTGGTATCAGGCAACTGATTCTCAGGAGGTTCCGTGTCTGCCACCACCCCCGACCCGGCCGGAGTCGCACTGCTCCGGTCCACCCGCGCGCTCACCCTCACGGCGGCCCTCTGCCTGGCCGTGCAGCTCTTCGGAAACCTGTACGAGGAACTCGTCAGCAACGTCGCCGTCCTCGCCCGCCCACAGCCCGGCGAGGCGGTGGGCGCCCTCGACCCCGGCAGCCCGATGTACTACTACCTGCCCTGGGCGCCGCTCGGGGTGGTCCTCGTCGCCGTGCTCGCCCGTCGGCTGGCCTCCCGGGACGCACCGCGCTGGGTGGTGCGCCGGCTCCGACTGGCCCTGGCCGCGCTCGCCGTCGCGGTGGCGGCCAAGGCGGTCCTGATCTCCTCGGTGAACCCCCGGTTCCGCGACCCGGCCGAGAACGCCGCGACACTGCGGGAACTGGCGATGCTCTGGGCCGGGATCAACGGGGTGGCGATCGTCGCGGTGGCCGTCGCGCTGACGCTGCTGCTGTCCTGGCGGGCCCGGGTGACCGATCGCGGAGTGGGGCCGATCACACCCCTCCCGGCCGGCTGAGCGCGGCTGCCGCGGATGGCGCGGCCGGCGAACGTGAAGCGCCCCACTCAAATTGCAACGCGACGTTGCGTTGTGATTAGGCTGGCGGCATGACCGCAGTCCTCCCCAGCCAGACCGGTGCCGCCACCGACAACGCGGGAAATCCCGCCGTCGGTGGCCCTCCGCCGGCGCTGCCGGCCACCGCGGCGGCCATGCTCGACCCGGTACGCGGGACCGGTCCCGCCTTCACCCCCACCTCACCGCTGACCGGCCGGCCGACCGTTGCCGTACCGTCCAGCGGTCCGGCCGACGTGGCGGCCGCGTTCGCCGACGCGGCCGGGGCCCAGCGGGCCTGGGCGGTCCGGCCGACGGCCCGCCGGGCGGACGTGCTGCTCAGGTTGCACGACCTCGTGCTCGACCGGCAGGCCGAAGGGCTCGACCTGATCCAGTTGGAGTCGGGCAAGGCCCGCCGGCACGCCGTCGAGGAGATCCTCGACGTGGCGATCAACGCTCGGCACTACGCGCGCCGTGCGGCCCGGCTGCTGCGCCCACGCCGCCGCTCCGGCGCGCTGCCGATGCTCACCCGCACCCGCGAGCTGCGCTACCCGGTGGGCGTGGTCGGCATCGTCTCGCCGTGGAACTACCCGCTGTCGTTGGCCGCGGCGGAGGTGCTGCCGGCACTGATGGCCGGCAACGCGGTGGTGCATCGGCCCGACCCGGCCACCATGCTGACCGCCCTGTGGCTGCGGGCACTGGCCATCGAGGCCGGGCTGCCCACCGCCCTCTGGCAGGTCGTCGCCGGCGAGGGCGCGGACGTCGGCCCCGAGATCACCGCCCGGGCGGACATGGTCTGCTTCACCGGCTCCACCCGGGTCGGCCGGGAGGTCGCCGCGCAGACCGCCCACCGGCTGGTGCCCGCCTCGCTGGAACTCGGCGGGAAGAACCCGCTGCTGGTGCTCGACGACGCCGACCTCGACAAGGCGGTGGAGGGCGCGATCCGGGGTTGCTTCGCCAGCGCCGGGCAGCTCTGCGTGTCGATCGAGCGGGTGTACGTGGCCGACCGGCTGCACGACGAGTTCCTCCGCCGATTCGTGGCCCGCACGGCCACGCTGCGGCTCGGTGTCGGCGGCGACTTCGACGTCGACCTCGGCTCGCTCGCCTCAGCGCGCCAGCTCGACACCGTCACCGCACACGTCGCCGACGCCTTGGCCCACGGCGCCACCCTGCACACCGGCGGCCGGCACCGCCCCGACGTCGGCCCGTACGTCTTCGAGCCCACCGTGCTCACCGGCGTCACCCCTGGCATGGCCATGTACGCCGACGAGACCTTCGGTCCGGTGGTCGCGGTGTACCGCTTCGGCACCGACGACGAGGCCGTCGCGCTGGCCAACGACACCGCGTACGGGCTGAACGCCAGCGTGATCAGCGGTTCGGGCCGACGGGGCGAGGCGGTGGCCGCCCGGATCGACGCGGGCAGCGTGAACGTCGACGACGGCTACTCGGCGGTCTGGGGCAGCATCGACGCGCCGATGGGCGGCTGGAAGGACTCCGGGCTCGGCGGCCGGCACGGCGACGAGGGACTGCTCCGGTTCACCCGGGTCAAGACCGTCGCCCGGCAGCGCGGAGTCGGCCTGGCCCCGGCGTACCACCGGCCCGGCGCGGAGACCGCCGCCTGGACCCGGCGGATGACCGCGGCGCTGCGCCTGCTCCGCAGGACCGGCCGATGAGCACGTCGGCGGAGCACGACGCGGCGGCCCATCCCGGCAGCCGTGGGCGTGCCGGACGAGGCCCACGCGGCGCGAACGCCATCCACGCCGCCGTCCTGGACCTGCTCACCACCGAGGGGTACGCCGGCCTGACCATCGAGGGGGTGGCCCGACGCTCGGAAGTCAACAAGACCACCCTCTACCGATGGTGGCCGTCCAAACCGTCACTGGTGGCAGCCACCTTCCGGCACACCATCGCCCGGGACCTGCCGGTGCCGGACACCGGCTCGCTCCGCGGTGACCTGGTCGCCCTGGTGACCGCAAAGGTCGCGTTCCTCGGCGACGGACCCGGCCGGCTCGCCGCCGACGTCCTCGCCCACACCGGCGCCGACCCGGAACTGGCCCGACTCGCCGACGAAATCCTCGGCCAGCACTGCGCGCACGTGACCGAGGTGACCGACCGGGCCCGGAACAGGGGTGAGTTGACCGGCCCGGTGGACAACCAACTCCTCGCCGACCTGCTGCTCGGACCGGTGTGGCTGCGTACGGTGGTGACCCGCCGACCGTTGTCGAACTCCGACGTCGACGCGCTGGTCGACACTCTTCTCACCGACCTGACCTGACGATCGATCCGGACGGGCGACAAGCGACAGCCGCACCGCACCTTCCGCGGCCATAGCCGACACGGCGTTGGCGGCCCTTCCGAAGCCCGCAGCCCGCACCCCGGTGACACCGTCGTCGGCAGGGCCGGACAGCAAGAAGGCCCCGGGGGGACGCGAAGGCGCCCGCGCCAGTTCCCCGACGTCCGAGCGGCCACGATCACCATGGACGCGTCCCGTGGCCACCAGCCGGATGCTCGACGATGGGGCGGCTCCGGCAGCAGCCGGTCACCGCGCTGCCGTTCAGCCGGCGTGGGATGACGCGGTGCACCCGTCGAGGGCCGGTGCCACCACGGCGAACGCCCGGTCGGTCAGCTCAGCCAGGCGCTGCTCGTCGTCGCCGGCCCGCCACTGCTGCAGCACGGTGTCGAAGGCCAGCATGGCCATCCCGGCGGCCATCCGTGGATAGGGATCAGCGTCCGGATCGAGGTCGTGCCGGGCGGCCAGTTCCGTGGTCAGACCGGCACGCCACTGGATCTGGTACTCCAACGACCGGGCGTAGAGAGCCGGAGTGTCCAGGATCAGACGCACGACAACCCTGGCTCGTTCGGTGTGGTCGGGGTGGTCGGTACAGGCGGCGAGGGGCACCCACAGGGCATGGCGCAGGGCCACCGACGGTGGCTCTGCGGGTGGCCGGGCGGCCAGTTCAGCCACCACGTCCGCGCCCAGGTCGGCCAGGAACCGGACTACCACGTCCTCCTTGGAGGCGAAGTAGCGGAAGAAGGTCCGCCGCGACATGCCGGCCGCCGCCACGATGTCGTCGACGGTGACCACGTCGAACCCCCGGGTGGCGAGCAGCATCAGGGCCGCGTCGCGCAGCTCTTCGGCGACCAGTTGCCGCTTGCGTTCGGCCATGCTGCCGCCCGCACGACTTCTCATTCGGCGATGCTATGTCACGCCCAGCACGGCACCCCGTGCGCCCCTTGACACTCAATGCCATTTCCAGCACGGTGGGTCAATGAGACGTGACGAGCTGGCTAGTACTGATCGGTGGACCGCGGAACGGATCCCCGACCTCAAGGGCCGGACCTTCGTTGTCACCGGAGCCGCGAGCGGACTCGGCCTGGCCACCACCCGGGCGCTCGCCGACCATGGCGCGCGCGTGGTGCTGGCCGTTCGGGACAAGGCCAAGGGCCGCCGCATGGTTGCCGACATGGACAGCGCGGACCTGGAGGTACGACGGCTCGACCTGGCCGACCTCGACTCGGTACGCGAATTCGCCGACCGGCTGCACGCGGACCACCCCCGGGTGGACGTGCTGATCAACAATGCCGGCGTAATGGCACCCCCGCGCACCCTCAGCTCGCAGGGGCACGAGCTGCAGTTCGCCACCAACCACCTGGGGCACTTCGCCCTCACCGGCTTCCTCCTCGACCTGCTGATGGCCGGCCGCGACCCGCGGGTGGTGACAGTCACCTCGGTCAATCATCGACAGGGGAAGTTCCCCTCCACCGACCCGACCGGCGCGCACGGCTACTCTCCGATGGGCTTCTACAACGCGTCCAAGCTCGCCAACGCGATCTTCGGCCACGAGTTGCACCGCCGACTCAGCGCGGCGGCCAGCCCGGTGCGGAGCTTCCTCGCCCACCCGGGCTACACCGCCACCAACCTGCAGACCAGTGCGACTACCCCGATCTGGCGTCTGCTGCTCGGCCGGATCGGCAATCCCCTGCTCGCCCAACCGGTCGAGCGCGGTGCCTGGCCGCAACTGTTCGCCGCCACCGATCCCACCGCGCAACCGGGCCGGCTCATCGCCCCCGGCGGCCCGGGCGAACTACGCGGCCACCCCGCGCCGGGACGACTGTCCGCAGCCGCCACCGACCCGGACAACGGCCGCCGCCTCTGGGACCTGTCCGAGCAGTTGACCGGCGTGCGGTTCGCCTCGCTGCCGACATCCAGCTGATCGGCTACCCGCCGCCGCTGCACATGGGTGTCGCCGACGGTGGGTCCGAGGCGCTGGCGCGAGCACAGGGCCTCAGGATCCGAGAACGCTCGCCGCTGTCGTCCCCGCGGCTGTCACACCGCACAGCGCATGTCCGTCCTCATGGCACTAGGAAGGAGAGGCTCGTGTTCATCACCTACGTGACGGTCACCATCGTGGCATCGGTCTTCACCGGCATCGCGGCCACCACCTACCTGATCAACCACCCCTATCCGAGGGCGCAGATGGACATGAAGCGCCTTCCCCGGTCCTGGATGCCGATGTTGGGTATCTTGCTGGCGGCGGGTTCCCTGGGTCTGCTTGCCGGCTTCGCGATCCCGCTGTTGGGTACCCTCGCCGCCGGCGGCCTGGTGCTGTACTTCATCGGCGCGCTCGTCGCCCACCTGCGCGTCGGTTCCCGCCAGCTTGTGGGATGGGCCGTGTTCTTCGCCACCACGGTGGCCGCGCTGACGGCGGACCTGAGCTACCGCTGGTGACCCAGCGCCCCCCCGCCACGAGCAGCCCTGGCAGGACGAGGCGTACGCGGCGGCGCACGGTGGCCTGCGGCGGATGCCGTACGCGCCCTGGGCCTGGCGGTGGTGCGGCAGGGCCCCGCGCCTGAATCAGCCGACCCGGCCCGGTCGCTCGGGCGCGTCGCGGAGCAGCACGACGCCGTACGCGACGATCCACACCAGCCAGAGGAGCCAGCCGGCGAGGCCGAGCAGGGCGAGGGGATTCGCCCCGTCGACGCCATACGGACTCGTCGTCGCGGTGACGAACAGCAGTGCGGCTGCGACCAGACCGGTTCCGGCGTGCCATCGGGGCACCGCGCCGGCACGGGCGCCGGACACCGACAGTCCGACCAGCGCGGTCGCCAGGAACACCTGGTTGAAGCCGAACAGGGCGGTGTGGAAGCCCCACAGTCCGGCGACACCGCCGGTGTCGTGCCGGGCGGCGGACATCAGCGCGAGCCGGGTGGCCTCGACGCCGGTGAACACCACCGACTGCATGAGCACTCCGGCGAGGCCGACGAGGGACCAGGGGTCGGGCCGGGCCGGCGCGTCGCGTCTGAGACGGACGAACACCCCGACGGCGAAGATCGTGGCCAGCAGCCAGGCCGTTGGCAGGAGCGCCGAGGCCAGGCGCAGCGACCCGGACCCGGCGGCGACGATCGTGGTGACCTCCTCGACGGACACGGCGTCGGACGGGGCGGGGAAACCGGCCACGGTCAGCAGGAGGTTCGCCGCGATGAGGATGACGACGAAACCGATGCCGGCGAGGCCGGCCAGGCGGGCGTAGCGCATGGAGGGTCCCGTCAGGCAGAGGCGTGCACGTGCCGGTGGAAGGCGGGCAAGGCGCGCATCCCGTGGGCGTCGAGGGTGGCTCGCACGACGCGGTGAAAGCTCGGCCGCGCAAGTTGCCCCGCCAGGAAGCGGACCGGCCCGGTGGGCAGTCGCGCGTAGTTGACGAGGGCGAACGGCGACGCTCCGACGGGTCGCAGGGCGGTGGAGTTGTCGACTCCGGTCTTCGTGGTGTACCAGCCCGTGACGGAGCGCCACACACCCTCGGCGTCGGTGCCGGGCGGGGCGGTGAAGTGGTTCACCAGGAAGGTGCCGTCCCCTCGCGCGTCGGTGTCCCCGATCCTCGCCACGTTGACGCCGGCCAGGACCTGCTCGCCGCCGAGGGACGAGAGCTCGTCGCACGTACGCACCGTGTCGAGGTCGCCCACGCCGGCGGTGCGTACGAGCATGGCGAGGTCGTAGCGCGGGGCGCCGGGAAGCGGCGCGATGAACACCGCGCGCAGGACGCGTACGGACACGACGTCCGGGCGGTCCACGAGCGCGGGCACAGCTTCCACGAGACGTGCCGCCAGTCGGCGCCGCCGCGGGGTCGGGGCGTGCAGCGGCGACCGCTGCGCGGGCTCGGCCTGGAATCCCAGATAGAGGAATCCGTACGGTTCCGGATCGGTGAAACGGGGTGACGGACTGTCCATGGACATCCTTCGGTGGGAACGGATCGGTCAGTACGCGATGCCGATGGCCCGCCGGACCGTCGCCGGGTCGCCCACGGCCTCGAGCATGGCGTGGGCGACGTCGGCCCGCGAGATCGTGTAGCCACGTGCCACAGCAGCGTCGACGGCGGTGCGGTACCGGCCGGTCAACGGCTTGTTCACCAGCTTCGGCGGCCGGATCGCCGTCCACTCGGTACGGCTTTCCGCCATCGCCTGCTCCATCGCCCGCAGATCCGCGTAGAGGTCCTTGAGCAGCGCCCTGATGCCGGGCAGCACGACGCGGCGGTTGAGGAAGCTGTCCCCATCGGGTGTCGGGCCGACCGGTGCGGCGCTGACCACGACGAGACGGCGTACGCCTTCGGCGTGCATGGCGGCCAGGACGGCGCGCGTGGCCCTGGAGGCGACGGGCCCGTCGTGACGTCGACGCGGGCCCACCCCGGACAGGACCGCGTCGCGGCCCTCCACCGTCGGCGCCAGTGCCACGGGATCGCCGAGCGCCGGCACGGTGGTGACCCGCAACGCCGGGTGCCGTACGTCGAGGCGGCTCGGGTCGCGGACGACTGCGGTCACCTCATGCCCCCGGGCCAGGGCCTGGCGTACGACGTGGGCCCCGATACCGCCGTTCGCACCGAAGACGGTCAGTCGCATGTTGCCTCCACAGAAAGGGAGCATCAGTTATTGTTACCGTACCCGACAATATAGTAGACGTACAATGTCGGGGTGTCCGACGACTCCACGACCGGCGCGGGCCGACCGCTGACCGCCCGCGCCAACTTCCTGTTGTCCCAGCTCGGGTTCCACGTCGCGCAGACGTTCGCCGCGCGCCTCGCGCCGCTGGGCATCGCACCGAACCACTTCGGCCTTCTGACGTACCTGGAGCGCGCCGAGGGGTGCACCCAGCAGCAGCTCGCCGACGCCCTGGGCATCCACCGCAAGGTGATGGTCGGCCTGCTCGACGACCTGGAGCAGCGCGGCCTGGTCGAACGCCGGCGGCACCCCGGCGACCGCCGCGCCCACGCGATCCACCTGACCGACGCCGCACATCACCTGCTCCCCCGCGCGCGCACGGTCGCCGACGAGCACGAGGACGATCTCCTCGCCGCGCTCGGCGCCGACGAACGCGCCGACCTCGTCGCCGTCCTGCGGCGGATCGCCGACCACACCGGGAATCCACCCGGCGTCCACCCCGGCCTGCCCCTGGCCGTCAAGGGCAACTCCGGCGCTCCGGGCGACGCCTCCTAGGTGTTCTGTCCAGTCCACGGACGTTGGCGATGCATCTGGAATCCCGAAAGGGGGGGAAGGCCTCCCCGTTGTGGTCGCAACCCAGGAAGCCACGATGGCGGATCGTGTTGCTCCGTGGCTGCCCGACGGCCGGGAGCCGCTCGGGCAGCCACCGCCGGAAAGCGGGCCCTGACCTGCGCAAACGTGTGTCACAACCGCGCCCCACACGTGACCCATACGAAAACAGGGAATATAGCCGATCGGCTATATTCCCTGCTCAAGTGGTGCGCCCGAAGGGACTCGAACCCCTAACCTTCTGATCCGTAGTCAGATGCTCTATCCATTGAGCTACGGGCGCCTGGTGCTCGGCCAGTCTACACAACCGGCTTTCGCGCGGAGACTCCGGGATTCGAACCCGGGAGGGGCTTTAAGACCCCAACCGCATTAGCAGTGCGGCGCCATAGACCAGACTAGGCGAAGTCTCCCTGGTGGCCCGGAGGTCACCGCGCCCGAGAATACAGGTCCGCACCCGCCCGGAGCAAAGCGACCACCGGCACCCGGCCCGGCCACCGTGTTTCCACCGTGTGCCAGATCACCTCCACGGCTACGCTCCATCGATATGCAGGAGCATCCGCCGAGCGATCCGCCCCGTCGCGAGCCCGCCGCCCCGGCCCGGCGGAGCCGCTCCCCCCGACCGGCCTTCAGTCCGCCACCGGCACCGGAGCCCGTTCCGGTGGAGGCGGCCGAGGACGCACCACCGCGCCGCCGACCGCGCCGGACCGCGCCGACCGTCCTGTTCCAGCCGCCGGCCCCGCCCGCCGAGACGTCGCCACCCCGCCCGCGTGCC
>NZ_CADEAU010000034.1 GCF_902825405.1 Micromonospora maritima
CGCGCGCCGGCACCCGCGTACGCCCCGGCGTGGCTGGTGGCGAGCAGCTCGGCGAAGCGCGCGGACTCGCGCAGCGGGCCGGCCTCCAGCACCGCGCCGTCGGCCATCACGACGACCTCGTCGCAGCGGCGCACCGAGGAGAGCCGGTGCGCGATGACGATGCCGATGCGGTCGGTGAGCAGCCGCTCGGTGGCCTGGCGTACCCGGTTCTCGGTGACCGGGTCGAGCCGCGCGGTGGCCTCGTCGAGGATCACCACGTGCGGGTCCCGGACCAGGATCCGGGCGAACGCCACCAGTTGCTCCTGCCCGGCGGAGAGCACGTGGCCGCCCTCGCCGAGCCGGGTGTGCACGCCGTCGGGCAGCTCGGCGATCCATCCGGCCAGGCCCAGCTCGGCGAGCGCCCGCTCGGCGGCGCCGAGCAGCTCCGGGTCGAACAGGGCGACGTTCTCGGCGAGCGTGCCGGCCAGGATCTCGGTGCGCTGGGGCACCACGGCGATCCACCGGCGCAGCTCCTCGACGTCCAGGTCGACCAGGTCGGTGTCGCCCAGGAAGACGGTGCCGCGCGGCACCTCCACGGCCCGGGTGAGCACCTTGGCCAGCGTCGACTTGCCCGAGCCGGTGCGGCCGACGAGCGCGTACGAGCGGCCGCGGGCGAAGTCGAGCCGCACGTCGCGCAGCGCCGGGCCGCGCTCGTCCCCGCCGGCCGGGTAGCGGAAGGTGAGCCCGCGGACGGTCAGGTCGCCGTCGGCCGGCGCGGCGCCGCCGACCGGTTCCTGCGGCGCGCCGGCCAGCAGTTGCACGCGCCCCCAGGCACCGAACGCCTGTTGCAGGTGCGGCACCCAGCGGGCGATGTGCTCGACGGTCGCGCCGAACGCGATCGCCAGCAGCCAGATGGCGGTGAGCCGGGCGGCGTCCACCCGGCCGGTGGCGAGCGCCCACGCGCCGGCCAGCACCACCACCGCGATGCCGACCCGGACCCCGCCGGCGGCCGCCGCGGTCACCCGGGCGGAGAGCCGGAAGACCCGGCCGCACCGGGAGATCACCTCGGCCGCCCGCCGGGCGTAGAGGCGCAGCACGTACGGGCGGGCGAGGCTGGTGCGCACGTCGTCCTGGCCGTGCACCGCCTCCTCCATCACGGCCGCGAGGTCGGACCACGCCTCCTCCTCGGCCATCCGGGCCGGGGCGATGCGGGCGGTGGGGCGGCGCAGCGTGACGGCGAGCAGCGCGGTCAGCAGAACCATCCCGACGCCGGCGGGCCACCAGACGACAAGCGCGCTGACCGTGGCGAGCGCGCAGACGGCGAGGCCCTGCGCCAGGCGTACGCCGGTGTTCCGCATCTCGGCGGCGACCTGGTAGACGTCGTTGTCGATCCGGTCGAGCAGCTCGCCCACCGGCGTGGTCTCCAGCGCCGGCAGTTCCTGCCCGAGCGCGACGCGGCAGAGCCGGCGGCGGACGTCGGCGGACCAGTCGGCGGTGAGCCGGGCCATGATCAGCCCGATCAGCAGGTCGGTGACGACCGCGGCGACGAGCGCCACCGCGAGCGCGACGAACCAGCCGGACGAGCGGTGCACCAGCACCGGCCCGGCGAGCGCGGAGGCGGCGGCCTGACCACCGGCGCCCAGCACGATCAGCAGCAGGACGGCCGCCATCCGCCGGGGTGCGGTGGCCCAGAGATCTCGGAGCAGGCGCATAGGACGGTCCTCCGGACTCGGACGGGTGGGGGCGGTGAGCCCAGCCTTCCCGTCCGGCCGGTGCGGATCAAACGAATTACCGCGTTCCGGTCAGGTCTGGGCGACCCGGCGGACGATGCCGAGCAGCGCCTCCTGCACGTCGGCGATCGGCCGCTCGGGCTGGAAGACCAGCCAGTCCACGGCCACCACCAGCCCGACGCCGAACAGCGCCGAGCTGGCGGTCCGCACGTCCAGGTCGGCCGGGAGGTCGCCGCTGTCCACGCCGGCGCGAACCGTCTCGGCGATCACCTCGATGGCCTCGCCGCGCAGCAGCCGCAGCGTCTGCTGCCACTCCCGGTTGGTGCGCCACATCTCGGAGAGCAGGAGCTGGGCGAAGGCCCGGTAGCGGCGGATGTACTCCAGCTCGGCCCGGACCAGGGCGGCGAGCGCCTCGCGCGGCGGCAATCCGTCGACGGCGGCCCGGAACTCGGCGGTGAGCAGGCCGATGCCGTGCCGCAGCAGCTCCTCGAACAGGACGGTCTTGGACTCGAAGTTGTAGTAGACGGTCCCCTTGGCCACCCCGGCCCGGGCCGCGATGTCGTCCACCGTGGTGGCCGAGAAACCCTGCTCGGCGATGAGCTCCACCGCCGCCACGAAGAGACGCTGGCGGGTGTCCTCCCGCCGGCGCGACCGGCCGTCCGTCACTGCCACATCCTCACATGGTCAGTTCGGGGTGCAGCTTGGCCGGGGTCAGCCGGCGGGACCGGCGGGCCGCGCCGACGGTGAGCACCAGGGCGCCGAGCCCGAAGGCGAGCAGGACCAGCGCCCCGCCGACCACCGGACCGGCCGGACCGCCGTTGATGGTGTGTCGCAGGCCGCCCACCACGTACGTCATCGGCAGCCAGGGGTGGATCGCCTGGAAGAAGCCGGGTGAGGTCTGCACCGGGTAGGTGCCGCCGGAGGAGGTGAGCTGGAGCATCAGCAGGGCCAGCGCGGCCAGCCGGCCGGCCGGGCCGAGCGCGACGCCGAGCAGCTGCATGATCGCGGTGAACGCCAGCGAGGTGAGCGCGAGCAGCCCGAAGGTCGCCGCGCCGTGCTGCGGGTGGAGCCCGAGTGCGAGCGTCACCACCGTGTAGAGCACCGCGACCTGCGCCAGGCCGATCGCGGCGGCGGGCAGCCAGCCGGCGAGCACGACCCGCCAGCCGGGTGCGCCGGACATCACGTGCCGCCGGTTGACCGGCCGCAGCAACATGTACGTGATCATCGCGCCGACCCAGAGCGCCAGCGCCAGGAAGTACGGCGCGAAGCCCACGCCGTAGGAGCCGGCCGGGTGGTGCGAGTCGCGGATCAGGCCGACCGGGTCGCCGAGCACGTCGGCACGACTGCCCGCGTCGTCGTACCCGGGCAGCTTCTTCTCCCCGGCGGCGAGCCCGTCGGCGAGGTCGCCGGCGCCGCCCTCCAGCCGGGTCAGCCCGTCGACCAGCTTGGTGCTGCCGGTACCGAGCTGGGCCAGGCCGCCGTCGAGCGCCCGGGCGCCGGTGGCGAGCCGGTAGAGCCCGCCGCGCAACTGGTCGGCGCCGGTGGACGCGTCGCCGAGCCCGTCGCGGAGCTTGGCGCTGCCCTGGGCGAGCGTGGTGAGCCCGCCGGCCAGCTCGTCGACCTTGGCCCGGGCCGAGGCGACGTCGTCGGCCAGGTGCGGCGCGGCGGCGGCCACCTCGCGGGCGGTCTTGGCGACGTCGGTCATCTGCTTCTTCAACGCGGCCAGGTCGGTCCGGTCCAGCGCGGCCCCCAGCGCCTTGGCCTGGGTGACCGCCCGGTCGGCGGCCGTGCGGGCGGCGGCGAAGTCGCTGTCGTCGGCCAGTTCGGGGTGCTCCCTGGCGACCGCGTCGAGCCGGTCGGAGATCTCCTGCGCCAGCCGGACCACCTCGTCGGCCTTGGCGGGCAGCGCGTCCAGGCCGTCGGCGAGCTGCTGCGCGCCGGTGGCGACCGCGGTGGCCGCCTGCTGGATCCTGTCGGCGTTGCGGCGCAGCACCGGTTCGTACCTGTCGGCCGCGGCGTCGACCTTGGCGGCGGCGGCCTTCGTCTCGGTGGCGGCCCGGCCGGCACCGTCGGCGAGCTGGGCCGCACCGGTCTGCAACTGGTCGAGGCCCCTGGCCAGCTTGTCGGCGCCCTGGACCGACTGGTTCAGCCCGCCGGCGAGTTGCCCGGCGCCGTCCTCGGCGTCGCCGAGTCCGTCGGCGAGCTGGCCGGCGCCGCGCTGGGTGGTGCCGAGCCCGTCGGAGATCTTCCCCGCCCCGTCGGCGGCCCGGCCGGTCTCCGCCTTGGCGTCGGTGAAGCCGATCAGCATCTTGTCGAAGTACGAGGCGGCGGTGCTCTCCGCGGCGGCGGCCCGGATCTCGCTGAACGCCGAGCGGGCGAGCAGCCCGGAGAGGTAGTTGGTGGCGTCGTCGTTGACCACCTTCAGCTCGCCCTGCCGGGCCGGGCGGTCCGGCTCGGGGCTGGCGGCGAGCGTGGCGGAGAAGTCGGCCGGGATGGAGAAGACCAGGTGGTAGCGGCCGTCGCGCAGGCCCTCGGTGGCGTCGGCCTGGTCGGTCACGGTCCAGCCGAAGACCTTGCGGTCGACGAGTTCGTCCGCGAGGTCCCGTCCGGCGTGCACCTCGCTGCCGTCGCCCGCCCGGGCCGGCCGGTCGGCGTTGACCAGGGCGACCGGGATCCGGTCGAGGTTCCCGTACGGATCCCAGAACGCGTAGAGGTAGAGCGCGCCGTAGAGCAGCGGCACCACGGTGAGCACGGCGAGCGCGGCGCGCGGCAGCCGGCCGCGGGTCATCCGGCGCAGCTCGAACAGGGCCAGTCGCAGCACGCTCATGCGGGCACCTCGGCGGTCGGGGCGGGGGCGGTCGGGGCGGCACCGGCCAGGGCGGGGACGGGCAGCGCGGGGTCACCGATGCGGTGCACGGTGGCGGACACCCCGGGTTCGACGGCGCGGGCGCTGACGACCACGGCGTACCCCTGGTCGGCGAGGCGTTCCAGGGCGGCCCACATCCACTCCCGTTCGGGGCGGTCGGCGCCGGCGTCCACGTCGTCGGCGACGATCAGGCGGGGGCCGCCGAGGCTGGCCAGCACCAGCCCGAGCACCTGCCGTTCGACCGGGGTGAGGTCGCGGCCGTACCGGTCGGGGTCGAGCGGGGCGTCGGTGAAGCCGGCGCCGGCGATGGCGACGGCGTAGGCGTCGCGGCGGTAGGCCCGGCGCGCCCGCACGGCGGCGACCGGGACGAGTTGGCGGCGACGGCGCGGCACCGGGCCGAGCAGCAGCAGCCGTTCCCGGATGTGCTCGGCGACGGTGAGCGTGGGGTCGGGTTCGTGCACGCCGGCCATCTGGCCGAGCGCGGCCGGCCCCCGGCGGCGCAGCTCGCCGTGGCTGTACGGGAAGCGCCCGGCGAGGGCGAGCAGCAACGAGGTGCGCCCGCTGCCGGGAGGCCCGGTCACCGCGTGCAGCTCACCGGCGGCGGCGGTGAGGTCGACGTCCCGGTAGACCCAGCCGCGACGGGTACGCAGCCCGAGCCCGCTGGCCTCGACGATCGTCATGACACCCGCTCCCACAACTAAACTGACTGGTCAGTACAAAAACATGACCAGCATAGCGCCGGGTGTCCGGTTCGACGCAACGCGAGGGGAGGGTGATCCTCAGAACAGCACGGTGGCGAGCGTGCCGACCGGGCGGAAGCCGCAGCGCTCGTAGACCCGACGGGCCGGCAGGTTGAAGTCGTTGACGTAGAGGCTGACCGTGGGCGCGACCCGCTCCAGCGTGTCCCGCACGACGGCGGCCATGGCGGCGGCGGCCATGCCCCGGCCCCGCCACTCGGGCGCCACCCAGACGCCCTGCACCTGCGCGGTGCGGCGGGTCACCACGGCCAGCTCGGCCTTGAAGACCACCCGGCCGTCGACGAAGCGGGCGTAGGCCCGGCCGGCGCGCACCAGCTCGGTCACCCGCCGCCGGTAGCCGCGCCCGCCGTCCTCGGCCAACGGCGAGACACCGACCTCCTCGGTGTACATCGCGACCGCCGCCGGGAAGAGCCGGTCGACCTCGCTGCTGCGCACCCGGCGCACCTGCGGGTCGGGCGCCACGGCGGGCAGGGCGTCCGTGGCCAGCAGCGGCTGGTTCGGGCGTACGTCCCGGGCCGGCCCCCAGTGCGCGGAGAGGCGGTCCCAGAGCCCGAGCACCGCGTCGGCGCGCCCCACGATCGAGGAGCAGAGCCGCTCCTCCGCGCCCAACTGCTCGGCGAACGCGGCCACCGCCGGCTCGGACGCGAGCACGGGGGTGAGGTTGCCGCCCAGCCAGCAGATCGACTCCAGGTTGCGGCGGGAACCGTAGCCGAGGATCCGCGCCTCGGCCCGCCACCAGGCCAGCCCGCGCGCCGCCACCCGCTCGGCGACCTGCGCGCCCGCATACGGGTCGAGGTCGAGCAGCCGCTCGACCGCGCGGCGCTCCGACTCCCCCAGTTGGCGTACCGGCACCGTGAGCACGGCTACCAGCCTGCCAGATGGACCCGGGAGCGCGCGGGCCGACCGGGCACGCCGCCGACCGGCCGGTGAGCGGCGGCTCAGCCGGCCGGAACCGGTTCCGGTTCCGGCGCCGACGGCCGGGTGCGCGCGGCCCACCGCACCACCGGCGGCACCAGCGCGCCGAGCAGCAGGAACGACCCGCCGAGCAACAACCAGCCGGGTACGCCCCCACCGATCGCCAGCGTCGTCACGACCACCGGGGCGACCATCGACCCGAGCTGCATGCCCATCCCGTACGCCCCCTGGTACTGGCCGTGCGCGTGGGCCGGAGCCAGGCCGAACGAGACGCCCCAGCCGGCCGCCGCGTGCCACAGCTCCCCCACCACGTGCGCCAGCGCGCCGGCCAGCAGCAGCGGCACCGCCACCGCGACGGGTACGCCGCCCGCGCCCGCGAACAGCACGCAGGCCACCCCGATGAACACGCCGGCGCGCCGGGCGGCCCGGCCCGCGCCGGCCAGGTCCTCGGTGCCCCGGGAGGCACGGACCTGGAACAGCACCACCACCACGGTGTTGACCAGCAGGCAGGCGGAGACCAGCCAGCGCGGCGCGGCGGTGTGCCCGGCGATCCAGAGCGGCAGCGCGATGGTGGACAGGGAGAAGTGCATGGACATCAGCCCGTCGAGCACGGTGAAGACCAGGAACGGCCGGTCCCGCAGGGCGATCAGCCGGGGCCCGTGCGTGGGCGCCGGCACCGGCGGCACGGGCGGCAGCCGGAGCAGCACCGCCGCCGCCAGCAGGTAGGTGAGGCAGTCGAGCAGGATGAGGGTCACGTACGCGCCGCGGGTGTCGACGGCCAACGCGAACCCGGCCAGGAGGGCGCCCACCGAGATCCCGACGTTGGTGACCGCGCGCAGGTAGGCCCGGGTGCGGACCCGCTGGTCGGCGGGGACGGCACCGGCGATCAGCGCGCCCCGGGCGCCCCGGGCGGCCGAGTCGGCGACCGCCATGAGCACGCCGACCACCAGGAACCCGGCGAACGAGCGGACCGCGACCAGGGCGGCGGTGCAGCCGGCCGAGGCGACCAGCGCCACCAGTTGCAGGCCACGCGGGCCGAGCCGGTCGGCCAGGTAGCCCATCGGCGTGCTGGTCACAAGACTGACCAGCGCGGTGAGCGTGAGCGCCACGCCGACCTGGGCGACGGTGAGCCCGACCGAGCGGGTGAGGAAGAGCGCGCTGGCGGTGAGCCAGGTGCCCCGGCCGACGGTGTTGATCAGCGTGGACACGGCGAGGATCCGGGACGGGCCCGGTTCGGGAAGCAGGCGCACCCCGGCACACTAGCAAGACGTACGTACGGTTTGCAGCCCGGCCACTTTTAACGTCTTGTCGGCGATGCATTGCCGATATATCGTTGATGCATCAGTGATGCGACGACAGAAGGAGAGCCCGATGGGTTTCCGTCGACACGTGCACACCATGCACGACGAGATGCGCCGCCACGGCGGCTTCGGCTTCCCGCCCGTACCCCCGGGTCCGCCGCCGTTCCCGCCCGGACCGCACGGTCACGGGCGGGGCCGGGGTGGCCGGGGCCGCGGGCGCGGCCGGCGCCCGAACGTGCGCGGCGCCGTGCTGGCGCTGCTCACCGAGCGGCCGATGCACGGCTACGAGATGATCCAGGAGATCGACTCCCGCACCGGCGGGGCCTGGCGGCCCAGCCCCGGCTCGATCTACCCGACCCTGCAACTGCTCGAGGACGAGGGCGTCATCGCCACCGCCGCCGACTCCGACGGCGGGCGCAAGCGGTTCGCCCTCACCGAGCAGGGGCGCCCCGAGGCGACCGAGGCGGCGCAGACCCCGCCCTGGGCGGAGTTCGCCGAGCAGACCGTCAACAGCTGGCACGACATCCGCGACGCCGGCGCGCAGGCCATGCACGCGCTGCGGCAGGTGATGACCACCGGCACCGACGACCAGCGCGCCCGGGCCGCCCAGGTGCTCGACGAGACCCGGCGCAAGCTGTACGCCATCCTCGCCGAATCCGAGTGAGCGCCGCCGCCGGGACGGCACGCCGGCCGGGGAACGACCGGCGTGCCGTCAGGCCCGGCGCGCGGTGACCAGCAGGTACTCCCAGCGCATCACGCCGCCCTCCAGGTGCCGGGCGGCCAGGTCGGTCAACGCGCGGTCCAGCCCGGCGGTCCGCTCCGGGTCGCCGGCGTTCGCCCGGTAGACCGCGACCGTCGGCCCGTAGTGGGTGGCGAAGAAGTCGCGGAACTCCGCCGGCGTGGCGAAGCGGTTCACCACCACCGCGTCCCGCCCCAGCGTGAGCGAGCTGACCCGGTCGCCGAACAACTCCCGGACGTGGTCCTCGTCGCCCCAGAGCGGAGGCGGCTGCGCGCCCGGCGGCGGTGGCGGCGCGTACGGCCGCATGGCCGCGAACAACTGCCCCACGAAGCCCTGCGGCGTCCAGTTCACCAGTCCGATCGTCCCGCCCGGCCGGCACACCCGGAGCAGCTCGTCGGCGGCCACCCGGTGCCGGGGCGCGAACATCACGCCCACGCAGGAGAGCACCGCGTCGAACTCGCCGTCGGCGTACGGCAGCGCCTCGGCGTCGGCCTCCTGCCAGGTCAGCGTCAACCCCTCCCGCTCGGCCGACGCCCGGCCGATCGCCAGCAGCTCCGGGGTCAGGTCGCCGGCCACCACCTCCGCCCCGGTCCGGGCCGCCGGCAGGGCCGCGTTGCCGGTGCCGGCGGCCACGTCCAGCACCCGGTCGCCCGGCCCCACCCGGGCCGCCCGCACCAGCGTCGCGCCCAACTGCGGGATCACCTGCGCGGCCACGGCGGCGTAGTCGCCCAGCGCCCACATCGCGCGGTGCCCGGCCTTCACGGCCGCGTCCCGCTCCCGTTCCTCGATCATCGCCTCGCTCCTCACCTGTCGTCCCTGACAGGGACGCTAGGCATCGGGCGACCCCGCCCCCAGTACGAGATCTGTACCGCTCCCGACAGGCTGCTGGCCGGGCCGCCGGGCCGGGCGTAGCGTGCCCGCCATGGGGGCCTCCTACCACCAGTTCTGCCCCGTGGCGAAGGCCATGGAACTGCTCGACGAGCGGTGGACGCTGCTCGTCGTCCGGGAGTTGGTCAGCGGCTCGGAACGCTTCAACGAGCTGCGCCGCGGGCTGCCCCGGATGTCGCCCACGCTGCTCTCCCGCCGGCTGCACCAGCTCGTCCGGGCCGGGGTGGTGGAGCGGCGGGTCGACGGCGGCGACGTGCGCTACGTCCCGACCGCCGCCGGGCGCGAGCTGCGGCCGGTGCTGGAGGCGCTCGGCGCCTGGGGTGTGCGCTGGATCGGCGAGCTGGGCGACGCCGACCTCGACCCGAAGCTGCTGCTGTGGGACATGCACCGGCACGTCGACCACGACGCGGTCCCGCCGGGGCGTACCGTCGTGCGGTTCCGTTTCCGCGACGTGCCGGCGGCGCAGCGCGACTGGTGGATGGTCATCGTCGCCGGCGAGGCCGACGTCTGCGACGACGACCCCGGCCACGACGTGACCGTGACCGTCACCGCCGACCTGCGGGCCATGGTCCAGGTCTGGCTGGGCGACCTGGAGTGGCCGGCCGTGCTGCGCAGCGGGGCGGTGCAGGTGGCCGGGCCGGAGGCGCTGCGGCGCGCGGTGCCCGGCTGGTTCACGCTCTCCCCCTTCGCCGCCGTGCCCCGGCCCTGAGACGGCGCGTGCGGCCGCCCCCGGGAAGGGACGGCCGCACGGCGACGCGGGAAGCGGGTCAGTGCACGGTGACCGTGGCGCCACCCGGCACCAGGTCCCGCAGCTCCTCGGGGATCTCGGCGCCCATCTCGTCGGCGATCCGCAGCGCCTCCTCGATCAGCGTCTCCACGATCTGCGCCTCCGGCACGGTCTTGACGACCTTGCCCTTGACGAAGATCTGGCCCTTGCCGTTGCCGGAGGCGACACCCAGGTCGGCCTCGCGGGCCTCGCCCGGACCGTTCACCACGCAACCCATGACCGCGACGCGCAGCGGCACCGGCAGCCCTTCCAGGCCGGCGGTGACCTCCTCGGCGAGCTTGTAGACGTCGACCTGGGCCCGGCCGCAGGACGGGCAGGAGACGATCTCCAGGCCGCGCTCACGCAGGCCCAGCGACTCCAGGATCGCGGCACCGACCTTGATCTCCTCGACCGGCGGGGCGGAGAGGGAGACCCGGATCGTGTCGCCGATGCCCTCGGCCAGCAGCGCGCCGAACGCCACCGCCGACTTGATGGTGCCCTGGAACGCCGGGCCGGCCTCGGTGACGCCCAGGTGCAGCGGGTAGTCGCACTTCTCGGCGAGGAGCCGGTAGGCGCGGATCATCACCACCGGGTCGTTGTGCTTGACCGAGATCTTGATGTCCCGGAAGCCGTGCTCCTCGAACAGCGAGCACTCCCAGAGCGCCGACTCGACCAGCGCCTCGGCGGTGGCCCGGCCGTACTTGGCCAGCAGGCGCTTGTCCAGCGAGCCGGCGTTCACGCCGATCCGGATCGGCACGCCGGCGTCGCCGGCCGCCTTGGCGATCTCCTTGACCTTGTCGTCGAACTGCCGGATGTTGCCCGGGTTCACCCGGACCGCGGCGCAGCCGGCGTCGATCGCGGCGAAGACGTACTTCGGCTGGAAGTGGATGTCGGCGATCACCGGGATCTGCGACTTCCGCGCGATCGCCGGCAGCGCCTCGACGTCGTCCTGCGACGGCACGGCGACCCGCACGATCTGGCAGCCGGACGCGGTCAGCTCCGCGATCTGCTGGAGCGTGGCGTTGACGTCGGCGGTGAGGGTGGTGGTCATGGACTGCACCGAGACCGGCGCGCCACCACCGACCGGCACCGAACCGACCATGATCTGGCGGCTGGCCCGGCGCGGGGCCAGCGGCGGCGGCGGTACGGGGGGCATACCGAGACTGACAGCGGTCACTTCAGGCACTCACCTTGAGAAGAGCGTGATCGGGTTGACGACGTCCGCGGTGACGGTCAGCAGCGTGAACACGCCACCGACCAGGATCACCGCGTACGTGAGGGGCATGAGCTTGAGGTAGTCGACGCGCCCCGGGTCGGTGCGGCCGATCCGGGCGTAGAGCCAGGAACGGGCGCGCTCGAACCAGGCGATGGCGATGTGGCCGCCGTCGAGCGGGAGCAGCGGCAGCAGGTTGAACACGCCGATGAAGAAGTTGAGCGACACGAAGAGCATGAAGAACACCAGCCAGGCGTTGTTCTCCACGGCCTCGCCGCCGAGCCGGCTCGCGCCGACCACGCTGATCGGGGTGTCCACGTCGCGCTCGCCGCCGGTGATCGCGTTCCACAGCGCCGGCACCTTCTGCGGGATGCGCTGCATGGCGTGCGCGGTCTGCACCGCCATGTTGCCGGTGAAGTCGGCGGTGGCACCGAACGCGGCGACCGGGCCGTACTCGACCCGGGTGGGGGTGCTGGGCTGGAGCGCGACGCCGAGCGCGGAGACCGCCGAGGTGGCGCCCTTCGGGTCGTCCAGCGGCGGGCGCTGCACCGCGGCCAGGTCGACCGTGGCCGTGTCCGGCGTGCCGTCGCGCAGATAGGAGACGGTGGCGGTGCCGGGCTTGGTGCCCCGGACCACGTCGAGCATGTCGCCCCAGGTGGAGACCGGACGGCCGTTCACCGCGGTGATCCGGTCGCCGTCCTTGAGCTGGGCCTGGGCGGCCGGGCTGGCCGGGTCGCCGCTCTGGCAGACACGGGACGCGTTCTCCACCACCACGCACGGGGCGATGGCGATCACCGCCGGTTCGGCCCGGAAGCCGGCCTCGGTGGTGGGGAACTTCGGGTTCGGCAGGCCGGCGGAGACCGCGATGATCCAGAGCGCCACCAGCGCGATGGCGAAGTGCATCGCGGAGCCGGCGGACATCACGATCGTCCGCTTCCACACCGGGTAGCGCCACATGGCGCGCTTCTCGTCCCCCGGCTCGACGTCGTCGTCCTGCGGGGTCATACCGACGATCTTGCAGAAGCCACCGAGCGGGATGCCCTTGACGCCGTACTCCGTCTCACCCCGCCGGAACGACCAGAGCGTCGGGCCGAAGCCGACGAAGTAGCGGGTGACCTTCATCCCGAACGCCTTGGCGGTCAGCATGTGCCCCGCCTCGTGCAGGCTCACCGAGATGAGGATCGCCAGGGCGAACAGCACCACCCCGAGCAGATAGCTCATCGAGCTCCTTCCACCGACCCGACGATGATCTCCTGGGCGTGCGCCCGTGCCCACGACTCCGCGGCGAGCACGTCCTCGACGGTACCTGGTTCGTCGAAGTCGGGAGCGTCCTCCAGCACCCGCTGGAGGGTGTCGACGATGCCGAGGAACGGCAGCCGCCCGGCCACGAACGCGGCCACGCACTCCTCGTTCGCCGCGTTGTAGATCGCCGGCCGGCACCGACCGGCCTCGCCGGCCGCCTTGGCCAGCGCGACCGCCGGGAACGCGGTGTCGTCGAGCGGGAAGAACTCCCAGGTGTGCGCCGAGGTCCAGTCGACCCCGGCGGCGGCCCCGGGGACCCGGTCCGGCCAGCCGAGCGCGACCGCGATGGGCAACCGCATGTCCGGCGGGCTGGCCTGGGCGATCGTGGAGCCGTCGACGAACTCGACCATCGAGTGGATCACCGAGGTGGGGTGGACCATCACCTCGATGTCGGCGTACGGCACGTCGAACAGCTCGTGCGCCTCGATCACCTCCAGCGCCTTGTTGACCATCGTGGCCGAGTTGATCGTGACGACCGGCCCCATGTTCCAGGTCGGGTGCGCGAGCGCCTGCTCCGGTGTGACAGCGGTCAACTCGTCGCGCCGCCGGCCCCGGAACGGGCCGCCGCTGGCGGTGACGATCAGCCGCCGCACCTCCGTGCGGGTGCCGGAGCGCAGGCACTGGGCCATCGCGGTGTGCTCGCTGTCCACCGGGACAAGCTGCCCCGGCCGCGTCAGGGCGGCCTTGACCAGCGGGCCGCCGGCCACCAGCGACTCCTTGTTGGCCAGCGCGAGGGTACGTCCGGCACGGAGCGCGGCCAGCGTCGGCGCGAGCCCGAGCGAACCGACCACGCCGTTGAGCACCACGTCGCAGGGCCACTGCGCCAGCTCGGTCATCGCGTCCGGCCCGGCCACGATCTTGGGCAGCTTGAAGTCGCCGGTGGCCCAGCCGCGCCGGCTCGCCTCGGCGTAGAACGCCAGCTGGAGGTCCTGCGCCACGGACGCGCGGGCCACACCGACCGCCTCCACGCCCAGCTCCAGCGCCTGGGTGGCGAGCAGGTCCACGTTGCCCCCGCCGGCGCCGAGCGCGACCACCCGGAACCGGTCCGGGTTGCGCTTGACGATGTCGATGGCCTGGGTGCCGATGGAGCCGGTCGAGCCGAGCAGCACGAGGTCTCGGGGAGTGGTCACAGGCCCATTGTTCCCCAGCGCCTCATCCGTCCCGCCCCGGCGTCCCCCGACGCCTTGATCGACTCCACTTCCCCGAGGTGGCGCCATCCCCGCCCGACCGATACCGCCACCTCCCCGAACCGGTGTGGATCACGCCGGGGTTCCGGACCCTGGGGCCTCTTCGTCGAGCAGGTCGGCCGGGTCGATGGCGAACTCGAACGGCTGCCGCATCACGAACGTGGTGCCGGCCGCAGCGGCGGACAGCGGCCGGTACTCGCCGTCGACCAGTTCGTAGAGCGCGAGCGCCGGTACCCGGTTGCGCAGGTCGACCCGGAGAAAGTACGGCACGCCGGCAGCGGCGTACTCACGCGGCCGGTCGATCACGTCCTTACGTCGGTTGCCCGGCGACACGATCTCGCCGAGGAGGACGGCCTCACCGATGTCGACCGCGGACCGGCCACCGCCCGAGGAGCGGAGCACGGCGATGTCAGGGATGAACATGTCCTTGCCGCGGACCAGGTTGATCTCCGGATAGACCCAGAGTTCCTCCCGGCGGGCCGCCCGGTGCAGCAGATAGGGCAATTCGCGTTCGACTGACTGGTGGTCGATGCCGGCATGTGGTGTCACGATCACGCTTCCGCTCAGGACCTCGACCTTCGGGCCGTTGGTCTCCGGTAGGAGATCGAGAGCGAGCTGCGCGGTCCACGGTTCGTCGTGCCACCTGAGCACGTCGAACGACGGCTCGGCGGGCTGCGGCGCCGGCTCGGGCGCGAATGCGGCCTGGGCCATCGGGCTACACCCCCTCCGCGGGTAATCGTGCTACCGCCCACCCTAGCGGCGCTGCCCCGCCAGGCCCTGCTCGCACACGGTGTCCGTCGCTACCGGGATCCCTGAACCCGCGCGGTGAGGTGCTCCAGGTGACCCAAGGGCAGGTGCGGCGGCTGCCACTCCAGGAACAACGCGGTGGCGTCGTCGTCGAGCTGGTCCCGCTGGTACGCGAGGACGGCGCGGACCAGCCGGCGCATCGTCTCCGGGCTGGGCAGCCGCTCGTTCAGGGCACGCTCGACGAAGTCGACGAGCCGGTCCTGCCCGAACCGTTCCCCGTCGTCGCCGCGGGCGTCGGTGATGCCGTCGGTGTAGGCGAGCACACGGTCGCCCGGGTGCAGCGCCTCCTCGTGCACCCGCGGACGCCGGGCCGTCAGGTTGCCCAGCCCGAGCGGCAGCGCCGTCGGCCCGGGCAGCGCCCGGACGGCCTTGCCGTCCCGCAGCAGCAGGGCACCGGGATGGCCGGCGTTGATGATCCTCAGCAGGCCGGTGCGGCGGTCCAGCTCGGCGAGCAGCGCGGTCGCGAACAGGCCGGGATGCTCGGAGCGGACCCACCTGTCGATGCTGATCGCCGTGTCGACCAGGTCGAGACCGGTGCGCCGGGCGTTGCGGTACGCGCTGACCACGAGCGACGCCAGCGCGCTCGCCTTGATCCCGTGCCCGCAGGTGTCGAAGAGCCCGACGCTGAGCACGTCACCGTTGAGCGCGTAGTCGAAGATGTCCCCGCCGACGTCGTAACACGGTTCGAGGATGGCGGTGATCACCAGGTCGTCGGTCGCGAAGGTCAGCGGCGGCAGCAGCCCCCACACGGTCTCGGCGGCTACCTGCATCGGGAGGCGGCGACGGACCCGTTCGACGACGTCGCCGTAGAGCCGGCGGTTCACCAGGACCTGGGCGACGGCGACCGCAACCTCCCAGGCCGGCCGGTCCAGCGCGGGGTCGCCGGCGCCGGGCGACACGATCTCCAGCACCCCCAGCCGTTCGCAGCCGAGCAGCAGGGGCACCCAGAGCCGGTCCGGGCGGTCGGGAGCGCGCTGCACCTCGAGGCCGGTGAACGCCCGCCCGGCCAGCGTCGTCTCGATCATCAGCTCGTCCCGGGGCCCGCCGGCACCGACCAGGGGTACGAGCGAGGACTGCGTGTAGTCGGCCAGGTAGATCACGATGTCGGTGGCCCCGATCGCGGGCGCGGCCCGGCTCACCAGGAGCGACAGCTCGTCCGGCCCGCCACGGGGGGCGTTGAGGTGCAGCCAGCGCGCCGCGTCGCCGCCGTCGGCCATCCGCACCTCCCCGTGTCCCCACCACCGTAGGAGGCCGACGGCGAACTGCCAACGGCACGGCTCACATCGGGCGGTCCAGGACGAACGTCTCCAGGTCGGCGCCGCCGTACCAGTCGCCGCGCACGCCGACGTGGGTCATGCCGAGCCGCCGGGCGACCGCCATGGACGGCTCGTTGCCGGCCATCACCACCGCGTACACCCGGGGCGTTCCGGTGGCGAACTCGCGCTCCAGCACCGCCCGGGCCGCCTCGGTGGCGTAGCCGTGGCCCTGGGCGTCCGGGTGCAGGTGCCAACCGACCTCGATGTCGTCGGTCAGGGTCACGCCGTCGCGCCCGGGCAGCGGCTTGAGCAGGACGCTGCCCGCCACCCGGTCGGCGTCGCGGGGTGCGATCGCCCACAAGCCCCACCGACCGGCGTACGGCGCCCAGCGCTCGCGCCACAGACGCACCCGTTCGCGCGCCTCCGCCGGGTCGGTCATCCGTCCGGCGCCACCGCCGAGCCAGCGCATCACCTCCTCGCGGGAGTAGATGTCGTAGACGCGGGCCAGGTCGTCCGGTGACTCCGTCCAGTCCCGGACCACGAGCCGCTCGGTCGAGGCGATCATCATGACGCCGGATCGTAATGCGTGCCGGACGGTCGTACGGGGAACGAGGGGGCGATGGGCGACGGGTGGGAGCGGACCAAGCGGATCACGGCTGCGGCGTTCCGGCCGGTCCGGGGCCGGGACCTGTCGCTGCACGCCGCCGCGATCACGTTCTACGGGGCGATCGCCGTGGTGCCGGTGGCGCTGCTGGCGATCTGGCTCACCGGGCTGGTCGCCGGGGCGGACCGGGTCCGCCGCCTCACCGGGTACGCGATCGACACGCTGCCCACCCAGATCGGCGCGGACCGGGCGGTGGCCGCGCTCGTCGAGGCCGGGGTGACGCTGACCCCGCTGCTGGCCCTGGCGTCGCTGCTGCCGGCCTCGCTCTACGGCGAGGGCCTGCGCCGGGCGTTCGTCTCGGTGGCCGAGCCGCGCGGCGAGTCCGGCGCGCTTGTCGGCTGGCGGGGCCGGCTGCTGCTGCTCCCGCTGCTCGCGCCGGCCCCGGCGCTGCTGCTGTCGATCCTGCTGGCGCTGCCGCTGACCACCCGGCTGGTCCGCCAGGGCGGCTGGCTCGGCGCGCTGGGCGTGGTGCTGTCGTTCCTGGCCGTGTGGCTGGTGCTCACGCCGGTGCTGGTGTGGGTGTTCCGGGTGGTCGGACCGGCCTCCCCGGACTGGCTCTCCACGCTCGGCATGGGCTCGTTCACCGCCGCGAACCTCTCCGGCTTCCTGCACGGCTTCGTGCTGTTCTGCTCGCTGCCGCTGGACCTGGGCGTGCCGTTCGGCGGGTTCGACGAGATCGGCGGCGGCGTGGCGGTGCTGCTCTGGCTCTACCTGTTCCACGTGATCGTGCTGGCCGGCTACTCGGCCACGCTGGCGCTGAGCCGGTGGCGGGCCGCTCGGGTGGCGGCCCGCCCCTGACCGGCGGGTCCGGTCAGCGCCGGAACGGGCCACGCACCTCGTAGGTGATGCCGCCGCTGCCGGCGGTGGCGCCGCTGGTGCCACGCTGCGAGGAGAAGTAGAGCCGGCTGCCGTCCGGGGCGAACGCCGGCCCGGTGATCTCCGACTTGGCCTGCCCGAGGAGCCGCAGGAACGGCGAGACCACGCCGGCCGGCGTGATCACGTTGATCTCCATGTCGCCGCCGTCCTCGGCCACGTAGAGGTCGCCGCCCGGCGTGCCGGTGAGGTTGTCGACGCCGGTCAGCGGCGCGGCGCCGGCCGGCACCAGCGAGTCGTCGTACGCGAGGTCGAGCCGCTCGTGCACCGCGTCGTACGCCCACACCCGGTTGTCGCCCTTCGTGGTGAACCAGCAGGTGTCGTCGGCGTACCAGCAGCCCTCGCCGCCGGTGAACGACTGCGCCGCGCCCACCTGGTAGCGGGTCGGCACCGGGAACCCGTCGCGGTCCGGCAGGTCCCGCCAGGTGACCGGGCCGGTGACCTGGCCGTCCGGGGCGCAGAGCACCTGCACCCGGCCGGTGCGCAGGTCACCCCAGGTGTCCGGGACGAAGCGGTAGAAGCAGCCGTCCGGCTCGTCCTCGGTCAGATAGACCACGCGCCGCTGCGGGTCGCAGGCCGCCGCCTCGTGCTTGAACCGACCCATCCGGGTCCGTTCCTCGCCGCCCCGGCCGCCCTCGGGCCAGGTCTCGAAGACCCGACCCAGCGGCACCTCCTCGCAGGAGAGCCAGGTGCCCCACGGGGTCGCCCCACCGGCGCAGTTGGTGTTGGTGCCGCCGAGGATCCGGTACGCGGCGACGATCGCGCCGTCGGCCGCGAACCGCACCGCCGAGGCACCGCCGACAAGCGGTACCTCCGAGTTGGAGACGTAGATCCAGCCGTCGCCGGCCGGGAAGCAGGCGCCGCCGTCCGGCGCCCAGTGCCAGGAGTACGAGGTGCCCGCGACCCGCTGCCCGGAACGGGCGATCACCCGGCTGGTGAACCCGGCCGGCAGTTGGAGGCCGTTGGCGTCGGCGGGCAGCAGGTCCCCGTACGGGCCGGGACCGGGTTGGGCGGGGACGGCGGGCGCGGCGCCGGCCCAGAGACTGCCGGCGAAGGCGGCCGCGCCACCGACGGCGGTGGCACGCAGGACGGTACGACGATCCATCGGGGTGACCTTCCCGGAGGCGGTGTGGGTGTGCCATCGACGGTAGGGCATGCGGCCATCGACCGCCGCCGCTGTCCGGTGAACGCCCGGTGACGGTCGCTCGGCGTCAGAGGCGTTCGACGTACCGCTTGGCGTCGGCCAGCGACAGGTTCGTGTGCTCCCGCACCACCTTGATCGCCTGGATCTTCCTGCCCCGGTGCAGCAGCCGCGCGGCCTCGGCCCGCACCGCGTCGTCGACGGCGACGCCGGGCACCGGGACGCCCGGCGACCAGGTGCCGCCCGCCGCCAGCAGGTCCACCACCCGCTTCGCGTCCAGCAGCGACAACCCGGTCTGCGCACGCAGCACCTTGACCGCCTCGACCGTGCGCCCGGCGCGGGCCAGCCGGAGCACCTCGGCCTGCCCGTCACCGGCGGGGCGGTCCGGGGTGACCAGGTCCCGGGGACGGCCGCGCCGCAGCACGAGCAGCACCAGCACCACCACGACCAGCGCCGCCACGAGGGCGACCGGGACAGCCTCGGACATGGCCGCCAGGGTAGCCGCCGGCCGTGAACCCTCCCACCGGGGAGCGGCCGGCACTAGGCTGCCCGGGCATGAGCGAACGCACCGAGCGAAGCGAGGGCCATGAGCGCATGCCCAGCCGGCACCGCATGAGCGAACGCACCGAGCGAAGCGAGGGCCATGAGCGCATGCCCAGCCGGCACGGCATGAGCGAAGCGAGTGAGCTGCCGTCGCGCGCCGACGTCGTCGTGGTCGGCTCCGGGCACAACGGCCTGGTCTCGGCGATCCTGCTGGCCCGCGCCGGCCTCGACGTGCTGGTGCTGGAGGCCGCCGACGTGATCGGCGGGGCCACCCGCACCGAGAACCCGTTCCCTCTGGTGCCCGGCCTGCGCCACTCCACCGGGTCCTACCTGCTGGGGCTGATGCCGCCGGAGCTGCTGGCCACGCTCGACGTGACCATTCCGGTGCTGCGCCGCGACCCGCACTACTTCCTGCCCACGCCGGGCGGGCTCGGCGCGCCGTACCTGTTGTTCGGCAGCGACACCGCGGCCACCCGGCGGCAGCTCACCGACATGTTCTCGGCGGCCGACGTGGCCGCCGACGACGCGCTCCAGGCCGAACTGGCGCAGTTGCGCGAGGACCTGGCGCCGGCCTGGCTGGCCGAGCCGCTGCCGGTCGAGGAGACCGCCGAGCGCTACGTCCGGCCGGCGCTGCGGCAGGTCTTCGTCGACCTGGTGCGCGGCTCGGTCGCCGACCACCTGGACCGCTTCGACTTCCGCTCCGAACTGCTGGTCAGCATGTACGCGGTCACCGACGGCCTCTCCGGGCTCAACGCCGGCCCGGACGACCCCGGCACCGGGCACAACTTCCTGGTGCACAACATGTGCCGGCTGCCCGGGTCGGACGGCACCTGGATGATCGCCGAGGGCGGCATGGGCACCGTCTCGCGTACCTTCGCCGAGGCCGCCCGGCGCGCCGGCGCGCGGATCGTCACCGGCACGCCGGTCACCGCGATCACGCTCGACGCCGGCGCCGCCTCCGGGGTGGTGCTGGCCGACGGTCGGGAGGTCGGCGCGTCGGTGGTGCTGGGGGCCTGTGACCCGTACCGGCTGATGGAGCTGCTGCCCGACGGCGCGCTCCCGGCGGAGCTGGGCGCGCGGATGGCGGCGGTCCGCCGCCCCGGCACCACGCTCAAGCTCAACCTGGCGCTCACCGGGCTGCCCCGCTTCGCCTGCCTGCCGGACGACGCGCTGAGCCCGTTCGGGTCGACCATCCACCTGCTCCCCGGCTCGGCCTCGCTGGTCGGCGCCGGCGGCGAGTCGCCGATGGCCGCGCTGCGCGGCATGTGGGCGGACGTCCGGGCGGGGCGGCTGCCGGACGAGCCGACCATCGAGTGGTACCTGCACACGACCGTCGACCCGTCCCTGTCCGACGGGGCCGGGCACCACTCGTCGGCGCTGTTCGTCCAGTCGGTCCCCTACGAGCTGGCCGGCACCACCTGGGACGCGGCGCTGCCCGGCTACGTGGAGCGGCTGGTCGCGATCTGCGAGCGGTACGCCCCCGGCACCGCCGACCTGATCGCGGACGCGGTGCCGCTGCCCCCGCCCGGCATCGAGGCGCACTTCGGCATCACCGGCGGGCACATCCACCACGTCGACAACACGGTGTCGTTCACCGACCGGATGCCGTACGCCACGGGCGTGGACGGCGTCTACGCGGGCAGCGCCGGCTGCCACCCGGCGGGCAGCGTGATCGGCGCCGCCGGCCACAACGCGGCCCGCCGCATCCTCGCCGACCTGTAAGGAAGGGCCCCCTGTTAACGCCTCCGGTAGAGCAGGGGTCCCCTGTTAACACCTCACGGCGTCTCGGCGGCCTCGTGGCCGGCGCGCGGCAGGTCGCCGGGACCGCGGATCACGTAGAGGCCGACCAGCAGCAGGTAGGCCAGCAGGCTGAGGATCGGGTCGACGAACACGACCGCGAACGCGACCAGGTAGAGCAGCGGGCCGAGCCGGAACCGGCGGGCCACCGCCCGGGCCAGCCGGGGGTCGAGGTCCGGGTGCAGCAGGCCCCGGCGGCGGGCCCACCACCAGCTCAGGTTGAAGAACAGCGCCTCACCGAGCACCGTGCCCACGTACAGGGCGGCGGTGAGCCGCTGGTCGCCGGTGGTGCCGCGCAGGTGGTCCGCGAGCAGGTTCGCGGTGAACGGGATGGCCGCCACGAACATCAGCAGCAGCAGGTTCAGCACCAGCAGCATCTGGTCGACCCGGCAGACGTAGCGCCACATGTTGTGGTGGGTCAGCCAGACCTGGCCGACCACGGCGAACGTGATCACGTACGCCAGGTAGGCCCGCCACTCGTGCGCCAACGCGGCCGGCAGTCCCCGGTCACCCGGCTCGTCCGGGCCGAACTGGAGCAGCTCGACCGCCATCAGGGTGAGCACGATGGCGATGACCGCGTCGCTGAACGCCTCCACCCGCGAGGCGTCCCGTGCCATCTCGCTGCTGCGCCCGAACCGGTAGCCCGGCTCCCTGTCCGCGCCCGTCACGCCGCCCCCACACCACGATGGTCGCGTGCCGGGGGCGGCGGGCGGGGCGAAAGCGTCAGATGACCGCTTCCCCGGCCGGCGCCGGGGTCTCCGCGTCGGCGCGGTGCGCGCGGATCTTGTGCCCGACGCTCGTCAGGCAGCGGCCGCTGGCCAGGTCGAACTTCCAGCCGTGCAGCTGGCAGGTGAGCTGGTCGCCGTCGACGATGCCGAACCGGCTCAGGTCCGCCTTCAGGTGCGGGCAGCGCCGCTGCACCACCCAGCCGTCGAGCGTGATGTCCTCGGCGTCGACCGCCCGCTCATGCTCGTCGTACCAGCCCTCGGCGTACTGGAGGCGTTCCTCGGAGAGGCACTTGAAGAAGGCGTAGACGAACTCGTTGTACTGGCCGATCCGGGCCGCCGAGAACCGGCAGGAGAGGAAGAGCGAGTTGACCCAGTCCACCTCGTCGATGTGCAGCAGGTGCTCGATCAGCGCGCGCTCGGTGCGGAACCGGTAGCGGACCTTCTCGTCCGCGTACGGCCGGACCTCCTTGCCCGGGAAGTCCACCACGATCGACTCGACGTTGTCACCGTCGTAGCCCACCAGGTCGAAGCGGACCGGGCCGCCGACGCCCTTGGCCAGGTAGATCGACTCGTCCAGCAGGGGCTCGATCCGGCGCTTCATCTGGCCGAGCACGTCGACCTCGGGGTGCCGCCAGGACGCCTTCTCGGCCTCGATGATCGGGCGCTTGCGCTCCCGCATCTCCTCCAGGTGGGCGACCTTGTTCGCGAAGAACTCCTCCACCGGCACCGGGTGGGTGGTGGTCGCGCCCTCGGTGGTGATCTCCGTGACGCTGCCGGGCAGCAGCACGATGCCGTTGGTGCCGCCGACCTTCGCGTACTCGGCCAGGAAGACCGACTGGTCGGGGAAGATGTTGCCCTCGTCGCCGAAGATGTCGTTGAACTGCCACAGCTCGTCGTCGAGGAAGCACGGCGGCCCGGCGATCGGGAAGACGTGGTCGGCCTTCAGGTCGTCGATGTAGCGCCAGGTGCGGTCGAACTGCCGGTCCCGCTTCTGCTTGCCGAACGCGGTCTTCGCCGCCTGCGGCAGCTCGTAGACCATCGGGTACCAGATCGCGCCGGAGAACTGGAGCATGTGCGCGTGCACGTGGCCCAGCTCCGCGAAGACGGTCAGGTCGGTCGGGCGGGCGTCGTTCTGGTTGAGCAGCCGGACGCCGTCGTACTCCACCCACAGGGACGAGTCGCCGATCGGGCCGTCGGTCGGGCTGGTCAGCGCCTGGATCATGATCTTCAGCCCGCCGGGCAGCTCCACCACCTGCTCGTTCGGCGCCTTGAGGAACTTCGTGAAGCCCAGCGCCCGCAGCTCGTCCTCCATCTCCGAGGTGGGGAACTCGGGCAGCAGGACGGTGGCGTCCTTGGAGATGACGTCCCGCAGGTGCTTGGCGTCGAAGTGGTCCCGGTGCAGGTGCGACACGTACAGGTAGTCGACCTGACCCAGCGTGGCCCAGTCGAGCTGGGAGTTGTCGGGGAACGGGAACCAGGAGGCGAAGTAGGCGGGATTGACCCACGGGTCGCACAGGATGCTGCCCGCGGGCGTGTCGATCCGCATGCTGGCATGGCCCGTACCGGTCACTCGCACCGCAATCCCCCTCGACAAGACATCAGGCGTACGTCAGGAACGCTACCGGAGGCAGTGTGGTCGCCGTCCCGCGACGCCGGTAGTGCCGTTGCGCCCCGGTCGGGACGGGTCCAACGGCCCGGGCCGGTCGGCGGCGCACGGCGCCCCGGTCGCCCGCCCGGGTCATCCCCGCCCCGTGAGGTCGGACCCTGCGCCGGGCCCGGTGGGGCGCGTGCCAGACTGATCGGAGATCCGATCGCGAGGGAAGGACCGACAGTGGCAGGAGACGAGCCGGTAACCGCGCCAGATCAGCACAAGCCGGGGCACCGCAAGTCCGGGCGGATCGGTGCGGTGGTGTCGGCGGTGGCCCTGGTGGTGATGGCGTTCTGCGGCACCGAGGAGGGCCGGGTGGAGGACCTCTGGCTGTTCGGGATCGCCGCGCTGCTGCTCGCCATCGTCATCGGCGACACCGTGCTGCGCCGCAACGGCCTGCGGTCCTGACGCGCGGCGCCAGCGGTACGCGGAAGGGCCCGCCCCCGAGGGGGCGGGCCCTTCGTCGTCGTGGGCGGCTCAGCGGCCGAGCAGGATGTCCTGCACGTCCTTGAGCGCGGCGTCGACCTCGGCCTCGAAGTAGCCGCCGGGCACCAGCCCGAAGCGCAGCGTGTCGAGGTCCTTCGGGTTGACCGGCATCGGATTGCGCCCCTGCATGCCGCCGAGAAGCGTCTCGAAGAACCGGTCGACCTGGTCCGGGTCGTATCCGCTGCCGAACCGGCGGACCTGGAAGCTGCGCCGGATCTGGTCGACCCGGTAGAGGTCGCTGCCGGGCGGGCCGGCCATCGGCGGACCCACCATCGGCGGGCCGGCGGCCGGCGGGCCGACCAGCGGCGGACCGGTCATCGACGGGCCCGGGCCGTAGCCCTGGTCCGGCG
>NZ_CADEAU010000035.1 GCF_902825405.1 Micromonospora maritima
ATACCGAGGATGCTCTTACGCAGGATCGTGTTCATCAGGAGGGCTCCGTTCGGGGGTCGACGCGCCGGGGGTGGACGCGCGAGCAGCCGTCAGGCGCTCGAGAAGGTCGTGGGGGGATTTCCGGCGTCCTGCTCACACGCGGCCCGCGATCGCCGGGGGGGCGTACGGGGCGCGCGGGCGGCGCCGGAGCGATACACAACGACCGCCGGCCCGGGGCCATTCCCGGGCCCGGCCACCCCGCGCTCGTGTGCTGCGGGGACGCTGCTGCGGTCGTTCACCGGGTACAACGCCCCGACCCGGTTCCCGATTCCGCCGCAGGGGTGTCCCCCACCACCCCGAAACCGGACACGCGACGCAGCCCGGACACACCCATCCGCCCGAGCCCGCTCTGTCCCCTCCCCTGCGTCGCGCCCGCCCACGTCCCGCCGCCCTGACCTCGTCGATCATGAAGTTGGCGGCGGCAGAACAGACGCCGTGCGCCGTCAACCTCATGATCGACGCGAGGAGGGACGGCGGGCGGGCGGGAAGGGAGGCGGGGGAAGCGACCGGTTGGGGTTACCCTGATGCCATGCCGGTCAGCGCGCACGCGTACCTCGCCCGTCCCGGGCGAGCCGCCGTGGTGGCGCGCACCCTGGACGAGCTGACCGGCCCCACCGCCGGCATCGTCGAGCTGCCGGTACGCCTGATGTGGAGCAGCGAACGCGCCTTCGACCTCGGCGACCCGGACGAGTTGCTCTGGATGTACGAGAACGTGCTGCGCGAGACGACCCGGGTGGAGGACCTGCGCGAGCTGATCCACGCGGGCACGTTGCGCCGGCTGTGGCCGCTGCTCAACCTGCCCCGGGGCGTACGCCTGGCCTGGGAGGGCCGGCACCGGAGCCTGCGCCCGGCGTGACACATCCGCACGACTTCTACCGGCAGGTGGCCCGGGTGGCGCTGGCCGCCGCCGGCCCGCACCGTTTCGTGCTCGGGGGCGGCGTCGCGTGGGCCGCGCACGGCCTGGTCACCCGCCCCACCGAGGACGTCGACCTGTTCGCCGACGTAGAGGGTGCCGCCGCGGCGGCGGCCGACGGGGTACGCGCGGCGCTGGAGCGGGCCGGTTACCGGGTGGCCGAGGTGGACCCGGGCGGGCTGGGCGAGGTGTTCGACGGCTTCGACCGGGACCTGCGCGACTTCGTGGTGAGCCGGGACGGCCGGGAGATCCGCCTCAGCCTGGCCCGCCTGGACCGGCACCGCAGCCCGGTGGTGATGGACCTCGGGCCCGTCATGGACGTGCGGGACCTGATCGCCAACAAGACCGCCGCGCTGGTCAACCGGCGCGAGGTACGCGACTACATCGACGTGTCCGCCGCGCTGGACCGGTACCCGGTCGCGGAGCTGCTGGAGCTGGCCCGGCAGGTGGACCCGGCGCTGGACGACGAGGACGTGCGCGCCGCGGGCCGCTACCTCGACGGCCTGGCCGACCGCCGGTTCACCCGCTACGGCCTGGACGCGCCGCGGATCGCCGGGGTACGTCGCCGGATGGCCGTCTGGCCCCGTTGAGCGGCGGGACCGGACGGCCGGTGGGCGGCACCGTCACTTCGTCGGCTTGCCGCCGGTGACGCCGAGGATCTCGCCGGTGACGTAACTGGACTCCTGCGAGGCGAAGAAGACGTACGCCGGGGCCAGCTCGGCAGGCTGGCCGGGCCGGCCCAGCGGCACGTCGGTGCCGAACTGCCTCACCTTCTCCTCCGGCATGGTGGCCGGGATCAGCGGCGTCCAGATCGGGCCGGGCGCGACCGCGTTCACCCGGATGCCCCGCTCGGCGAGGTTCAGCGCGAGCGCCTTGCTGAAGTTGGCGATGGCCGCCTTGGTGGTGGCGTAGTCGAGCAACTGCGGCGACGGGTCGAACGCCTGGATCGACGAGGTGTTGATGATCGTCGAGCCCTCCTCCATGTGCGGCACGGCGAGCTTGCACAGCCAGAACATCGCGTACACGTTGGTCTTGAAGACCCGGTCGAACTGCTCGGTGCTGATGTCGAGCAGACCGTTGTCCTGCGACATCTGGTACGCCGCGTTGTTGACCAGGATGTCGATGCCGCCGAGGTCGCGCAGCGCCCGGTCGACCAGCTCCCGGCAGTTGGCCTCCTCGCGCAGGTCGGTGCGGACCGCGACGCCCTTGCGCCCGGCCCGCTCGATCAGGGCGACCGTCTCGCGGGCGTCCGCCTCCTCCTCGTCGCCGAGGTAGGAGACCAGGACGTCGGCGCCCTCCCGGGCGAAGGCGATGGCCACGGCCCGGCCGATGCCGGAGTCACCGCCGGTGATGACCGCCCGCTTGCCGGTGAGCCGGTCGCTGCCCCGGTACGACTCCTCGCCGTGGTCCGGTCTCGGGCCCATCTCCTGCGTCGACCCGGGGGTGGACTGCTGCTGCGCCGGCTGGCCCTCGCGCTGGCCGTACTGCTCGGTGGGGTGCTGCGGGGTGAACTGGTCCTCGGTCATGAGTGCGCCCCTACCCGGGAGACCTGCGGGAAAACAGCAGCGGGTGACGAAAGGCGGAACATCTCGGGCCGGTGTGGCGTGGGTGACAGGTGGTGGTTATGGTGCGCAACGGCGCCCACGAGGCGCGTACCCCCCATGGAAAGGCACCTCATGACCTCCTCCTCCGGCGCCTCGCGTCGACAGGTGCTGGCCGTGGCGGCCGCCGCCGCGACCGCCCCGCTGCTCGCCGGCGCGCCCGCCGAGGCGAAGCCGAAGCAGCCGAAGACCTGGGACCTGACCGTCCTCGGCACCTCGGACACCCACGGCAACGTCTACAACTGGGACTACTACAAGGACGCCGAGTTCGACGACAGCAAGCACAACGACGTCGGCGTCGCGAAGCTGGCCACCCTGGTCAACCAGATCCGGGCCGAGCGCAAGGGCAGGGCCACGCTGGTCCTGGACGCCGGCGACACCATCCAGGGCACCCCGCTGGCCACCTACTACGCCAAGCAGGAGCCGATCACCAGCACCGGTGAGACGCACCCGATGGCCAACGCGATGAACGTGCTGAAGTACGACGCGGTCACGCTCGGTAACCACGAGTTCAACTACGGCCTGCCGCTGCTGGCCACCTGGATCAAGCAGCTCGGCTTCCCGGCGCTCGCCGCCAACGCGATCAACGCGAAGACCGGCAAGCCGGCGTTCCTCCCGTACGTGATCAAGGAGGTCCGGCTCGGCGGGCACGGCGCGCCGAAGCTGCGGGTCGGCATCCTCGGCCTGACCAACCCCGGCGTGGCCATCTGGGACAAGGCCAACGTCGAAGGCCGCCTGGTCTTCGCCGACATGGTCGCCACCGCCGCCAAGTGGGTGCCGGAGATGCGCCGGCGCGGCGCCGACGTGGTCATCATCTCCGCGCACGGCGGCGACAGCGGCACCTCCAGCTACGGCCCGGAGCTGCCGAACGAGAACCCGACCGCGCTGATCGCCGAGCAGGTCCCCGGCATCGACGCGATCCTGTTCGGCCACGCCCACAACGAGGTGCCGGAGAAGTTCGTCACCAACCTCAAGACCGGCAAGGCGGTGCTCACCTCCGAGCCGTCGAAGTGGGGCCAGCGCCTCACCCGGATGGACTTCACGCTGGCCCGGGAGAAGGGCTGCTGGAAGGTCGTCGACTCGTCGGCCACCACGCTGAACACCAACACGGTGGTCGAGGACCCGGCGGTGCTCGCGGCCGTACGCGGCCAGCACGCCAAGACCGTCGAGTACGTCAACCGGGTGGTCGCGCAGTCGAGCGTGGAGCTGTCCGCCGCCGAGTCGCGGTACAAGGACACCCCGATCCTCGACTTCATCAACCACGTGCAGACCGAGGTCGTCACCGCGGCGCTGGCCGGCGGCGCGTACGCGGGCCTGCCGGTGCTGTCGATCGCCGCGCCGTTCAGCCGCACCGCGGTCTTCCCGCAGGGCGACGTGCGGATCCGCGACGTGGCCGGCCTCTACGTCTACGACAACACCCTGGAGGCGGTCGTGCTGACCGGCGCCGAGGTGAAGGCGTACCTGGAGTACTCGGCGAAGTACTTCGTCACGGTGCCGGTGGGCGCGCCGGTCAACCCGGAGACCATCAGCGACCCGGCGGTGCCGGACTACAACTACGACGTGTTCTCCGGCGTCGACTACGACATCGACATCTCCAAGCCGGTCGGCCAGCGGATCACCCGCCTGGTGCTCGCCGGCACCGACACCCCGGTGGCGGCGGACGCGCAGTTCGTGGTGGCGGTGAACAACTACCGGCGCAGCGGCGGCGGCAACTTCCCCGGCATCGTGAAGACGCAGGTCTACAACGCGCAGCAGGAGATCCGCCAGCTGCTCATCGACTGGGCGCAGGCCAAGGGCGTCATCGACCCGGCCGACTTCTTCGTGCCCAACTGGAAGCTGGTCCGCGAGGGCGTGCCGGTCTTCTGACCCACCCCGGCGGCTGGCGGGGTCCGCCCCGTCAGCCGCCGGCGCGCAGGTGCCACTCGGACTCCCCGCCCGCCGGGTCCGGCCGGTCCGGGCGGGTGTCCGTCTCGGTGGACTCCGCTCGCTCCTCGGGGCGTACCCGGGACGGCAGCTCGCCGAAGCGGACATGCCGCAGGAACGCGTACTCCTCGTCGGTGAACGACTCGCTCCGCTCGCTCATGCCCGCATTGTGCGCCCGCCCGGGGCGGACCCGGTATCAACCGGGACGGCACGGGTATGCCGCCGCGACGACCGTCGGCGACGAGGTGGAGGGCGACATGCGCGCGGTACGGATGACCGCACCCGGGGTGCTGGAGCTGACCGAGGTGCCCACGCCCGAGGCCGGGCCCGGTGAGGTGCTGCTGCGCGTCGGCGCGGTCGGCGCGTGCCACTCCGACCTGCACATCCTCGACGCGGCGGCGGGCATGTTCCCCACCCCGATGACGCTCGGACACGAGATCGCCGGAACCGTCGAAGCGGCCGGCCCCGGCGTGGACGGCTGGTCGTCCGGGGACCGCGCGGCGGTCTACGGCATCATCGGCTGCGGCCGCTGCCGGGCGTGCCTGCGGGGCGAGGAGAACAGGTGCCGGGTCACGCCGGTCGGCGGTATCGGGCTCAGCCGCGACGGCGGGCTGGCCGAGTACGTGGTGGTGCCCGCGTCACGCCTGCTGCACGTGGGCGACATGGACCTGACCCAGGCGGCCCCGCTGACCGACGCCGGGCTGACCCCGTACCACGCGGTGGAGCTGGCCCGGCCCCGGCTGCGCCCCGGCACCACCTGCGTGGTGATCGGCATCGGCGGACTGGGCCACATGGCGGTGCAGATCCTGCTCGCCACCACGGCGGTGCGGATCGTCGCGGTGGACACCAACGTCGCCGCGCTGGACCTGGCCGGCCGCCTCGGCGCGCACCACGTGGTCCAGGCCGGCCCGGACGCGGTCGAGAAGATCCGCGACCTGGTCGGCCCGCCGCCGGACGGCGCGGACGTGGTGCTCGACTTCGTCGGCGCGCAGCCCACGCTGGACACCGCCCGGCAGGTCGTCGCGACCGGCGGTCAGCTGCTGCTCGTCGGTCTGGCCGGTGGCACGCTGCCGGTCCGTCCGGTGGCCGACGAACCGCCCCCGGTGCCGCTGGAGACCGACGTGATGGTGCCGTTCTGGGGCACGC
The DNA here is from genome assembly GCF_902825405.1 of Micromonospora maritima. Classification (GTDB taxonomy): domain Bacteria; phylum Actinomycetota; class Actinomycetes; order Mycobacteriales; family Micromonosporaceae; genus Micromonospora; species Micromonospora maritima. The sequence continues at coordinate 5,623 of NZ_CADEAU010000035.1, forward strand.
GCGCGGAACTCCAGGAGGTGGTCGCGCTGGCGCGCGACGGCCGGCTGCACGCCGACGTGCAGACGTTCCCGCTGGCCGAGGCGCCCGAGGCGTACGAGGCGTTGCGCCGGGGCGACATCCACGGGCGAGCGGTCATCGTCCCCTGAGCGGCGGCAGTCGGTCGAGCACGGCCAGCGCGGCCCGGACCGGCCGCCGGTCGAGCACCTCGGCGAAACTGGCCCGCCCCTGGCAGAAGCGGGCGAACATCCGCCAGCCCGGCGGGCTGGCCAGCATCGCGTGGAACACGTCCGGGCGGCGCTCGAAGACGTCCAGCAACCGGTGCCCGGCGCGCATCTCCGGCACCAGGTGCCGGTGGACGTCGCGCGCGTACGCGTCCAGGTCGCCGGCCGCGACCGCGTCCCCGGCGAGCCAGCCGGAACGCAGCGCGTAGCTGATCCCCTCCCGGCTCCACGGCTCCAGCAGGCCGGCCGCGTCGCCGGCCACCAGCACCCGCCCGTGACGCAGCGGCGAGTCGTCGGCCCGGCAGCGGGTGAGGTGGCCCGAGTCGTGCTCCGGGCGCACTCCGGAAAGCCCCACCCGGTCGACGAAGTCGCGCAGGTAGGCGCGGGTCCGCTCGCCGTCGCCCCGGGCGGAGATGACGCCGACGGTGAGCCGGTCGCCCTTGGGGAAGACCCAGGCGTACGAGCCGGGCACCGGCCCCCAGTCGATCAGCAGCCGCCCCCGCCACCGCTCCCGCTCGACGTCGGACACCGGCAGCTCCAGCTCCAGCCCGAGGTCGACCTGGCGGAACCGCACCCCGACGTGCCGGGCGGTCACCCCGGAGGAGCCGTCCGCGCCGACCACCGTGCGGGCGTGCACCACCTCGCCGTCGGCCAGCCGCAGGCGTACCCCGTCGGGGTCCTGCTCCACGGCGCGGACCCCGACGCCCTCGCGGACCTCGGCGCCGGCCGTGACCGCGGCGGCGCGCAACCGTTGGTCGAACTCCTCCCGCCGGATCATGGTCACCAGCGACGTGGGGTGCCGGCGGGTGAACGCGCGTCGCCCGTCGCGGGTGAAGGTGACCCGGTCGACCCGGTCGTGCGCGGGCACCTCGATCCGGCCGTCGACCTCGGCCAGCGAGGTGCCGATCAGGCCGCCGCCGCAGGTCTTGTAGCGGGGGTGGGTGGCCCGTTCCACCACGAGCGTGCGCACGCCGGCCCGGGCGGCCGCAGCGGCGGCGGAGAGTCCGGCGGGGCCGCCACCGACCACGACGAGGTCCCAGATGATCACGGGTGCAGCCTAGCCGGGGCCGCCCGGCAGGACCCTCGATCGGGTGGGCATCATCGCCGTCGGCCCGGGTAACCGCCGGTCGCCGGCCGCCCGCCGATCGGGCGGTCCACGCCGAGGAGGGACGCGATGCCTCAGATCCAGTTGTCCGGGGTCGAGGAACGGGTGTACCAGGCGGTCTCCGCGCTGGAGGTGCGGGGACACGTCCCCTATCCGGACCTGATCGCCGAGGAGACCGGAATGACCGAGGAGGAGCTGCGGGAACCGCTGCACGCGCTCACCGAGCGGGGACTGCTGCACCGGGAGGACTCGCCGATGTCCGGCCTGGACTTCGGACCGCGGTGGTGCGCACGCCAGATGGCCTGATCGCGTCGTTTGCCCCACCGGGGGCCGGGTAGCGATCGGGGATGCGTGATCGACGGTCTGTGGGGGGCACGATGAGCGGAGACCGGTCGTCGACGCCGGTGCAGGACACCGGGTACGACGACCGGCGCCGCTGGCGTGCGCTCGGAGTCGGCCTGGTCGCGGCGTTCATGACGCTGCTGGACGTCAGCATCGTCAACGTCGCCGTCCCGTCGATCGACCGGGCGCTCGGCGCCACTCCGAGTGACCTGCAGTGGATCCTCTCGGGGTACGCGCTGACGTTCGGTCTGGTGCTGGTGCCGGCCGGGCGGTTCGGCGACGCGCGCGGCCGGCGTACCGCCTTCGTGGTCGGGGTGGGCCTGTTCACGCTGACCAGCGCGCTGGCCGGCCTGGCCACCTCACCGGAGTGGCTGATCATCGCGCGGCTCGTCCAGGGCGCCGCCGCCGGCGTGGTCAACCCCCAGGTCAGCGGCATGATCCAGCAGCTGTTCCGGGGCGCCGACCGGGGTCGCGCGTTCGGCCTGCTCGGCGCCACCATCGGCATCTCCACCGCGGTCGGTCCGCTGCTCGGCGGGCTGCTCATCCAGCTCGGCGGCGCCGAACACGGCTGGCGGTGGGTGTTCTTCGTGAACATCCCGGTCGGCGTCGTGGCCATGGTGCTCGGCTGGCGCCTCGTGCCGGCCCGGCCGACCGGTCAGCCCGACCGGCACCGGCTCGACCCGGTCGGCGTGCTGCTGCTCGGCGTCGGCGTCACCGTGATCCTGCTGCCGCTGGTGCAGCGCGAGCAGTGGCAGGGCCCGGCCAAGTGGCTGCTGATCCCCGTCGGCCTGCTGCTGCTGGCGGCCTTCGCGCTCTGGGAACGCCGCTACTCCCGGCACACCCAGCCCCTGTTCGACCTGCGGCTGTTCACGCTGCGCTCGTACACGCTCGGCTCGCTGATCGGCCTGATCTACTTCGCCGGCTTCACCGCGATCTTCTTCATCTTCACGCTCTACCTGCAGATGGGCCTGGATTACAGCGCGCTGGTCGCCGGACTGGCGATCACCCCGTTCGCGCTCGGCTCGGCGGTCGCGTCGGCGCTGGGCGGGCGGGTGGTCACCCGGTACGGCCGGCCGCTGGTCGCGGTCGGACTGGCGGCGGTCGTGGTCGGGCTGGTCGCGACGGACCTGGTGCTGACCGGCGGACCGCACGACGACGTGCCGCTGCGGACCGCGCTGCCGCTGCTCGTCGCCGGGCTCGGCAGCGGCCTGGTGATCGCGCCGAACCAGACGCTCACGCTCTCCGAGGTGCCGGTTCCGATGGCCGGCAGCGGCGCCGGCATGCTCCAGACCGGGCAGCGGATCGGCTCGGCCGCCGGCATCGCGGCGGTCGGCGCGCTGTTCTTCTCGACGCTGGCGGCGAACCGGGGCGACTGGTCGGTGGCGTTCCGGCACTCGCTGCTGCTGGCCGCCGGGATCATCGTGCTGGCGCTGGTCGCCGCCGTGGTGGACATCGTCGCCGGTCACCGGGGTTCCGGGGCACCGTCCCGGTCCTGACCGGGCGACGTGCCCTCCGGGGCGGGCAGCAGGACCGTGGTGAGCACCCGGCGGCGGCGCCCGGGGCCGGGAGGAAGCGCCGCGTACTCGGCGAACAGGCCGCGGAACCGGGCGACGAACTCGGCCGTCTCGGCGTCGCTGGCGTGGAAGGCGTTCTGCCGGTAGCCGGCCAGGTCGCGACCCAGGTCACCGCCGCCGCTGTCGAGGTAGCGGTCGACGTCGGCGAGCAGGCCGGCGACGAACGTGAGGAACGCCTGACGGTGGCGGCGAGGGCTCATCGCGCGAGCGGTCTCCGCGTCCACCGACGCGGCCGCCTCGTTCAGCCGGTAGCTCCGCTCGACCGCGCCGCGCGCCCGGCGCTCCCCGACCACGTGCAGCACGTCGTGTTCGGCAAGCGTCGCGACCTGCCGATAGAGCGTGGCCGGCGGCACGTCGCTCAGCTCCGTCCGCAGGTCCGCGGTGGTCAGTGTCCGGCCGCCGAGGAACGCCTGGACCACACGCAACCGGATCGGGTGCAGCAGCAGTTCCGTGGTGTCGAGCGCCACAGCGACCTCCCCGTTGTTCTCAACGGCGGTAATGTTATCAGTAGTGATAACGAACGAGGAGGAGCCCCGATGGCCACCGTCCACCTGACCGCCGACCGGATCCACGTCCGCCTCACCGCCGCCGAGAAGGTGTGGGCCCTGCGCGGGGACCTGTCGTTCCCCCGTTCCGCCGTCCGGGCCGTCACCGTCGTGCCCGACGGCCTGCACGGAACCCGCGGCCTCCGGGCGCCCGGGCTCGGCGTGCCCGGGCGGCGCAAGGTCGGCACCTGGCGCGGTGCCGCCGGTCGGGAGTTCGTCAGCGTCCGCAGCGGCCAGCCCGCCGTCCGGATCACCCTCGCCGACCAGCGGTACGACGCCCTGCTCGTCGGCGCCGACGACGCCGCGGCGCTCGCCGAGACGGTTCGCGGATGAGCACCGAACAACCCCTGGAGTTCACCTCCCACGGCCACCGGCTGGTCGGCACGCTCACCCGGCCCGCCGGCGCCGGCCCGCACCCCGGGGCGTTGCTGCTGCCCGGCTCCGGTCCCCTGAACCGCGACGGCGACCACCGCCGCCTCCCCCTGGGGATCCAACGCGACCTGGCGGCGGCTCTGGTCGGCGCCGGAACGGCAACGCTCCGGTACGACCGCCGGGGCGTCGGCGACAGCACCGGCGAGTTCCTGCGTACCGGTTTCCACGACAACGTCGAGGACGCGGCGGCCGCACTCGCCACGCTCGGCGCCGCCGACCCGGCCGTCGACCCCCGGAAGCTGTTCCTGGTCGGGCACAGCGAGGGCGCCCTCACCGCCGTGGCACTGGCCGCCCGAGGCGTCCCGCTGGCCGGGGTGGTCCTGCTCGCCGGCACCGGCCGCACCGGAGCCGAGGTGCTGCGCGCGCAGGCGGCCCGGCTCCTGCCCACGCTGCCCGCCCCGGTGCGCCTGCTGCTCCGGCTCACCCGCACCGACCTGGCGGCCAAGGTCGCCCGCAACCACGAGAAGATCCTCGCCACCACCGCAGACGTGGCCCGGATCGGCGGGCAGCGGCTCAACGCCCGGTGGATGCGGGAGTTCCTGCGTTACGACCCCCGGCCGGACCTGGCTCGGGTGCACGTCCCCGTCCTCGCGGTCACCGGCGACAAGGATCTGCAGACCGACCCGGCGGACCTGGCCCTCATCGCCGCCGCCGCGGGCGGGCCGGTGCTGACCCACCTGCTCCCCGACGTCACCCACGTGCTGCGCCGCCAACCGGGACCGCCGTCGCTGCGGGCGTACCGCCGCGAGGTCCGGGAACCGGTCGACCGGTCCGTGCTCGACGCGGTGGTCCCGTGGCTCACCGCGCGGGCAGCCGACGTCGCCTGACCGCCCCGGCGGACGACCGACAGACGAACCGGCGGGGAAGAACCGGCGAAATCCCCGGCCTGGGGCAGCGCGGTGGACGTCGACAACGGTAGATACAAGGGTCATGACGCACACCCTCGACCGTCGTACCCTGCTGCGCCTGGCCGGCGCCTCCGCCGGCACCGCCGTGCTCGCCGGCGCCTCCCCCGCCGGCGCGGCCACCGCCGCGTTCCGGCACGGCGTCGCCTCCGGCGATCCGCTGCCGGACGGAATCCTGCTCTGGACCCGGGTCACCCCCACCCCCGACGCGCTGCCCGGCTCCGGCGCCGGACCGGACGTGGAGGTGACCTGGCAGGTCGCCGCCGACCCGGACTTCGCCACGCCCGTCGCGGTGGGCACGTTTCCCACCGGAGCGACCCGGGACCACACCGTGAAGGTCGCCGTCTCCGGTCTCGCCCCGGCGACCACCTACTGGTACCGCTTCGGGTACGCCGACGCCTGGTCGCCGACCGGCCGCACCACCACCGCCCCGCCCGCCGACGCCGCGGTGGACCGGCTGCGACTGGGCGTGGTCTCCTGCGCGAACTGGGAGGCCGGCTACTTCGCGGCGTACCGGCGGTTGGCCGACCGGGACGACCTGAACCTCGTCGTCCACCTCGGCGACTACCTCTACGAGTACGGGACCGGCGAGTTCGCCGCCGCCGGCCGGGTGGTGCGGCCCACCCAGCCGTCGCACGAGGTGCTCACGCTCGCCGACTACCGGATCCGGCACGCGCTCTACAAGACCGACCCGCACCTGCAGGCGCTGCACGCGGCGGTGCCGTGGATCATCACCTGGGACGATCACGAGGTGGCCAACGACGAGTGGTCCGGTGGCGCGGAGAACCACACGCCCGGCACCGAGGGACCGTTCGCGGCCCGGCTGGCCGCCGCCCGGCGGGCGTACCTGGAGTGGATGCCGGTGCGCGTCGGCGTCGACGGGGCGATCTACCGGCGCTTCCGCTTCGGCCAACTGGCCGAGCTGTCCATGCTGGACCTGCGCTCGTACCGGTCGGCGCAGGCCACCGGCACGGCGGTCGACGACCCGTCCCGCACGATCACCGGCGACGCCCAGATGACCTGGCTCAAGGCCGGCCTGTCTGCGTCCACGGCCCGCTGGAAGCTGGTCGGCAACCCGGTGATGATCGCCCGGGTGGACGTCGGCGCGCTGCCGGCGTGGCTGCTCGGCCCGCTCGGCAAACTGCTCGGCATCCCGGAGAACGGCGCGGTGCTCAACGCCGACCAGTGGGACGGTTACAACGCCGACCGCAACGAGCTGGTGGACCACATCCGGGCCACCGGCACCCGGGACGTGGTGTTCCTGACCGGCGACATCCACACCTCGTGGGCCAACGAGGTCACCACCCGCGCCACCGGGTCGACGAACCCGGCCGCCGCCGAGTTCGTGGTGCCGTCGGTGACCAGCGACAACGTCAACGACTTCCTGAAGCTGCCGGCCGGCAACGCGCTGAGCCAGCTCGGCGCCGGCCTGATCCGCTCCACCAACCCGCACGTGCGGTGGGCCGAACTCGACGGGCACGGGTACGGGGTCTTCGAGGTGACCCCGCAGCGCTGCCGGATGGACTGGTACCACCTGGCCGACCGCACCAGCAGCACCAGCGGCAGCCGGTGGGTGGCCGGCTGGTCGGTGGGGGCCGGGTCGTCCCGCCTGCGGGCCGAGGGTGCTCCGGCCTGACGTCTTTCGGTACGCGCGAACGGCCGGCACCCCGCTCGGGGGTGCCGGCCGTTCGCGTTTGTCTTACTTGGTCCAGTGCTGGGCCACGATGTCGGTGGCCTGCTTCTCCCACTGGGCGTACGCGTCGGGGTAGGCGGAGACCTGCACGGTCTGGGCGGCGTCGGTCAGGGGCATCTTGTCCCAGCCGTCGACCTGCTTCAGGCCCTTGAGGAACGCCAGGGTGGAGTACTCGGGGTCGGTGATCTGCTCCGGGGTGCCCCAACCACTGGAGGGGCGCTGCTGGAACAGGCCCAGCGAGTCGTGGTCGTTGCGGTCGCCGAGGTGGCCGAGGTTCTCCAGCTTCGACTCCTGCAGGGCGGTGGCGATCGAGATGACCGCGGCCCGCTCCGGCAGACCGGCCTTCTTCGTGGCGGCGATGATCGCCTTCGCGTTGGCGGTCTGCTCGTCGTTCAGGGTGATGGTCGACTGCTCACCCTGCACGCTGGCGACAGCCGCCACCGGCTTACCGGCGTGCGCGGGGGTGTCGGCGTGGGCGGCGACCGGACCGGCGAACACGCCACCGGTGAAGGCCAGACCAGCAACACCCAGGACGCTCTTACGCAGAATCGTGTTCATCAGGGGGGCTCCATTCGGGGGTCGACCCACCCGGGGGACGGGTGTGGGCACCGTCAGGCGCACAAAGTCTTGGGGGATCCGGCTCGCGGGGCCCGGGGGGCGGGTCACCGGGGGCCGGGGGTTCGGCTGCTCGCGGAGGCCGGGGGCTGGCCTTGCGGCGCCGGGACCGTGTGTAACGACCGGCTACCGGCCGTCATTCCCCGGGGGGCGGGGACACGCGCGGCGCGGGGGTTCACCCTGCTCGGTCGTTCACCGGGTTACAACGCCACCGACCCCCCGGCGATTCCGCGCCCGAGGTGGCGCCCACCACCGTCGAACCGGACATCCACCCCATCGGGGCAGGCCGGGCGGGACACCACGGCTGCATCCCGACGCGGGAGACACCCACCCCGTTGCGCCCAGCGCCCGCGAGCCTGGCCGGCGGAACGTCACGGGTGCGTCCCGGCGCGGGAGACACGCACCGCCTTCCGCCCCCGACCAGTCCACCGACCTTGGAGTTGTGGCCACCTGACAAGCCATGCGAATCACCGCGAAACAGGAACCACAACTCCAAGATCAGCGCGGCGCGGGGCTGGGCGGGCGCAGCGCGGGGGCTGTGCTGCGCGCGGAGTCGTCCCGGTGCCGCTGGGTCGGCAGTGAGGGCGCGGGTCACCCATGGTGGTTCCAGTCCTATGGGCGCGGGTGAGGTACCCACGACGTCCCACTCGCAGGGTGATGGGCCGGGTGGGTGGAACGGGGTGGGTGTCTCCCGCGTCGGGGCGCACCCGTGGTGTTCCACTGCTGGGGGTTGACGGGCGGTGCGCGGGTTGCCGGGCGGTGCGCGCCCAGCATGGCCCCGGGTGCGACGTGGCGGGACGTGGAACGGCCGGCCCCGGAAGACGGGGCCGGCCGGTCACGCGTGACGGGGTCACCACACCTGCTGGACGATGTCCGCCGCCTGCTCCTCCCACTGCGCGTACGCGTACGGGTAGGCGGACACCTGGACCGTCTGCGCCGCGGTGGTCAGCGGCAGGTCCTGCCAGCCGCCGACGTTCTTCAGCGCGCCGAAGAACGCCTTGCTGGCGTACTCGGGGTCGGTGATCTGCTCGGACGTGCCCCAACCGGACGACGGGCGCTGCTGGAACAGGCCCTCCGAGTCGTGGTCGTTGTACGCGCCGAGGTGACCCAGGTTGTAGAGCTTCGACTCCTGCAGGGAGGTGGCGACGCCGATCACGGCGCCCCGCTCCCCCACGCCCGTCTCCTTGGCCGCCTTGACGATGGCCTTGGCGTTGTCGAGCTGCGCGTCGTCGAGCGGGATGCGCGACTGCGCGCCCTCGACGCCGTGCGGCATGAGCTTGTCCCGCGCGGGCCGGTCGGCCTTGCTGGGCACCTTGTCGCTGCCGGTGGTCAGCCCGGACTTCACCGTCTCGGTGGCGGTCTTCTTGCCGGTGGCCAGGTCGATGGCGGCCTTGGCGCCGGCGTGCGGTCCGCTGGTCACCGGGGCGGCGACGGCGGTGGGACCGAAGGCCAGGCCACCCAGGGCGGCCACGCCCGCGACGGTCAGCACGGCGCGGCGGTTCTGGGCGATGTCGGTGGTCTTCGCGACGGCGGTCTTCGCGATGGCGGGGAGCCATCGGGTGAAGTGCTGCTTCACGATGGTTGCCCTTTCGATCGTTACGACGCGCTCCGGGGTGAGCGCCCCTCGGGGACTACCGGCGGGTACGGGGTTTGAGGTGCCGCCGGTACGGGGAACACAACCGGCTCGGCGTGTCGGTCATTCCGGATATGCCAGGCGCGGCGAAAGCTGCGGTCCAGGTCACCCGGGGTATCGGACAGCCCGGTCCGGTCCGAGACGGACCAGGACGACCGGGTCGGAAGGCCGAACCGGACCAGGACGGGTGCCGAAGATGCCCGGAGGTGCCGCAGGGCCGCGGCCAGCGAGGCCGGCAGGGCCGGACGCGTAACGCCCGCGATGAGGTGCTTTTCAGGCGCGGTCCGGCGGGCCCAGCTCCTGGAAGACGGTGAGGTGCAGGCCCGCGGGGCCGTCGAGCCGAGCGTTGAGCGAGCGCCACGGCGTCACCGTCGGCGGGGCGACCTCGGTGGCGCCGGCCGCGACCAGACGCGCGGCGGTCTCCTCGGCGTCGTCCACCTCGAACGCCACCCGCAGTCGGGGCGCGACCTGCCGGCCCACCTCGACGTCGTCGATCAGCCGCTTCTGGGCCGGGTTGGCCAGCTCCAACGTGGCCCGACCGGCTTCCAGGACCACCACCCGGGCGCCGTCGCCGCCGGAGTAGGCGACCTGCTCGGGCAGACCCAGCACGTCGCGGAAGAACGCGACCGCCGCCTCGTGGTCCTCCGCCTCGACGACCAGCCGCAGCTGGCGTACGGTCGGCGGTCGGACGTGTCCCTGCTCCCCCACGGGCGACGATCCTAGTCGTGGTTGGCGGCGCCGAGGCGGGCGAGCAGGTGCGCGTTGCCACCGGTGGCCGCGAGTTGGCGCAGCAGCTGGTCCGTGGCGGCCTGCCGGTCCAGGCTGGACAGCGCCGATCGCAGCGCCCGCAGACGGCGTCGCTCCAGGTCGGTGCAGAGCAAGTCGTCCCGCCGGGTGCCGGAGGCCCGCAGGTCGACGGCCGGGAACGTCCGCCGGTCGGCCAGCGCGCGGTCCAGCTTCAGTTCGGCGTTGCCGGTGCTCTTGAACTCCTCGAAGATGAGGGTGTCGGCGGCGGAGCCGGTCTCCACCAGGGCCGAGGCCAGGACGGTCAGCGAGCCACCCTCCTCGACCGCGCGGGCGGCGGCGAGCAGCTGCTTGGGCGGGGTCAGCGCGGCCACGTCGACGCCGCCGGAGAGCGTACGCCCGGCCGAGCGGACGGTGAGGTTGTAGGCGCGACCGAGGCGGGTCAGCGAGTCGAGCAGCACGACCACGTCGTGGCCCAACTCGACCAGACGCTTCGCCCGCTCGATCGCCAGCTCCGCCACCGTGGTGTGGTCCTGCGGCGGACGGTCGAACGTGGCCGCGACGACCTCGCCCTTCACCGACCGAGTCATGTCGGTGACCTCTTCCGGCCGCTCGTCGACGAGCACCACCATCAGGTGGCACTCCGGGTTGTTGCGGGTGATCGCGTTCGCGATCGCCTGCAACACCATCGTCTTGCCGGCCTTCGGCGGCGACACGATCAGCGCCCGCTGGCCCTTGCCGATCGGCATGACCAGGTCGATCACCCGGGTGGTGAGGATGTGCGGCTCGGTCTCCAGCCGCAGCCGCTCCCGCGGGTACACCGGGGTGAGCTGGTAGAAGTCGCGGCGCCGGCGGGCCTGCTCCGGCGGCACCCCGTTCACGCCGTCCAGCCGCTCCAGCGGCACCGGCCGGCCCGCACGTGGGGCGGCGGCGACCGCGCCGGTGACCAGGTCACCGCGGCGCAGGCCGTACCGGCGCAGCTGACCGGCGGCGAGGTGGACGTCGGCGGCGGACGGCAGGTAGCCGTCCACCCGGAGCCACGCGTGGCCGTCGACGACGTCGACGACACCGCTGACGGGAAGTGGTGCGGAGATCATGGGTTTGCCTCTCGGGGGGGGCGTGCCGGCCGGTGAGGACGGCAGGGGAAGGAGTGCCGGCGGGGACCCTGCGGCGCAAGGCCGGGGATGCGCGCGGGCGGAGTGCCGGACGGGACCGGCCACAAGGGGAAGATCGGACGTCGGGCGGCGCCGTGCGCCGGCTTCCGGGTCCACGGGCAGGCTAACCTCCCGACGGCACGACGGGCAAGCGATCTGCGCTTCGGCGCGGCGTTACAGTGAGGCACCCGCACCGGGAAGGCTCGCACCGTGACTGCTACGACCGTGGTCGACCAGGTCGATCTGGGAGACCACGTCTGCTGGATCCACGACGACGACGGCGACGCGCTCGACACCGTCGGCCGCTTCGCCGCCACCGGCCTGCGCCGCGGCCACAAGGTGGTCTGTTTCACCGAGGCGTCCACGCCGCAGGCGGTCCGCGCCCGGGTCGACGCCGTCGGCGTGCCGACCGAGGCCGCCGTGGCGGCGGGCCAGCTGCGGATCCTGCCCGCGGTGGACGCGTTCCGGTCCGGTGGCCGGCCGACCCCGGCCGCCCTGGCCGAGACCGTCCGCGACGAGGTCACCCGGGCCCGGCTGGAGGGCTATCCGGGGATCCGCCTCAGCGGTGACATGGCGTGGGTGCTGGGCACCGCCGTGAGCCTGGACGAGCTGCGCCGCTACGAGCAGGCGCTCAATCCGCTCTTCCCGGACGGCCGGGTCGCCGGCCTGTGCCTGTACGACCGGCGGCGGTTCCCCGCCGAGCACCTGCGGCTCCTGGCGGCGGCCCACCCGGGCACGACCGGGCCGCGTCCCCCGCGCACCTGGTCGCCGCTGCTGCGCGCGTACCGGACGGGTGACCCGCCCGGCCTGCGGCTGGTGGGGCAGGTGGACCGCAGCAACCGCGACGCGTTCATCGCGCTGCTCACCGACCTGACCGCCGGGGAACGCACCCCGGCCGGGCCGCCGGTGCTGGACCTGACCGATCTGAGCTTCGCCGATGCCGGCGCGGCCACCGAGCTGGCCCGGGCCGACCGGGCCAGCCGCACCGGCATCCGACTGGTCGGCTGCCGGCCGACCCTGCACCGGCTGCTGCACGTGCTGGGTGGCGTGACCTCCGGGGCTCCGGCATGAGCGTGCCGACCGGGGTCGGACTGCGGCACGAGCTGCTGTTCTACACCGACGATGCAGGCCTGCTGGCGGTCGCGGTGCCGTTCGTCCAGGAGGGACTGGCCGCCGACGAGCCGGTGCTGGTGGCCGCGCCAGCACCCCGGCTGGCGCTGCTGCGCGCCGCGCTCGGGCCGGCCGCGGAGACGGTCGGATGGGCCGACATGGCCGAGGCCGGGCGCAACCCGGGGCGGATCATCCCGTGGGTGCTTCAGGCGTTCGCCGACCGGCATCCCGGCCGGCGGGTGCGGATCATCGGCGAGCCGATCTGGGCCGGACGCTCCACCGAGGAGTACCCGGCCTGTGCCCAGCACGAGGCCGCGATCAACGGGGCCCTGGCGGACCGGGCGGTGACCGTCCTGTGCCCGTACGACGCGGGCCGGCTCGACCCGGCGGTGCTCGCCGAGGCCCGCTGCACCCATCCGACCCTCGTGGAGCGCGGCCGGCGCCGCCGCGTCGCCGGATACGCGCCGGCGGAGGTGACCGCCCGGCACAACCGCCCCCTGCCCGCCCCCGACGGGCCGGTGTCGGTGCTCCCCTACACCCTGGACACGCTGCCCGAGGTGCGCCGGTTCGTCGCCGAGCACGCGAGCGCCGGCGGGCTGGACGCGGACCGGGTGGCCGACCTGCAGATCGCGGTCACCGAGCTGGCCACCAACAGCGTGGCCCACGCCGCCGGGTCGGGGACGCTGCGGGTCTGGCGCACCGACCGGCACGTGGTGTGCGAGGTCCACGACGACGGCCGGCTGTCCGACCCGCTGGCCGGTCGGCTCGCTCCCGGGCACGACGGGATCGGCGGGCGCGGCCTGGTCATCGTGCACGCCCTCTGCGACCTGGTGCGGGTGCACACCGGGGTCGCCGGCACCACCGTCCGGCTGCACGTACGCAGAGGGGAGACCGCGTGACGACGCCCGTACACCTGATCCGCCCGGTCGGTCGGGTCGAATCGCCGTTGACCGATCCGACCACCGCGCCCTGTCAGGGCGACGAGGGCGCGCCACAGGCGTGGCTGGTGTTCGACGAGGCCTACCGTCCGGCGCTGGCGGGCCTGCGCGCGGGCGCCGAGGTGCTCGTGCTGACCTGGCTGGACCGGGCCCGGCGGGACGTCCTCACCGTGCACCCGCGCGGTGACGTCACCCGGGCGGAGGCCGGGGTGTTCGCCACCCGCTCGCCGCACCGCCCCAACCCGGTCGGCGTGCACCGGGTACGCGTGCTGGAGGTGACCGGCGCCCGGGTGCGGGTGGACGCGTTGGAGGCGCTGGACGGCACGCCCGTCGTCGACCTCAAGCCGGTGCTCGACGGCGAACGCTGAGCCGCCCGGCTCAGTGGCCCCGGGCGATCCACTCGTCCAGGTGCGGCGCCTCGGCGCCGACGCTGGTGTCGTCGCCGTGCCCGGTGTGCACCACCGTCTCCGGCGGCAGGGTGAGCAGCCGGGCGCGGATGGACTCGACGATGGTGCCGAAGTCGCTGAAGGAGCGGCCGGTGGCGCCGGGACCGCCGGCGAAGAGGGTGTCGCCGGTGAAGACAGCGCCCAGCTCCGGGGCGTACAGGCTGCACGCGCCGGGGCTGTGGCCGGGCGTGTGCAGGACCCGCAGCGTGGTTCCGCCGACGATGACGGTCTGCCCGTCGGTGAGGTCGCCGTCCGGTGGGGTGTCGGGGTGGACCTGATCCCACAGCACCCGGTCGGCCGGGTGCAGCAGCACCGGCGCGCCGGTGGCCCGGGCCAGCTCGGGCGCGACCCGCACGTGGTCGTCGTGGGCGTGGGTGGCCAGGATCGCCAGCACCCGGCGGTCGCCGACCACCGCGCGGATGGCGGCCACGTCGTGCGGCGCGTCGACGACGACGCACTCGGCGTCGTCGCCGACCACCCAGACGTTGTTGTCCACGTCGAACGTCTGCCCGTCGAGCGAGAACGTGCCGGAGGTGACGGCGTGGTCGACGCGGGCGGTCACGGGAAGACCACCACCGAGCGCAGCACGTCGCCGTGGTGCATCCGGGTGAACGCCTCCTCGACCTGGTCGAGGGCGATCTCCTCGCTGACGAACGCGTCCAGGTCGAGGCGGCCCTGCCGGTACAGCTCGGTGAGCATCGGGAAGTCGCGGCTGGGCAGGCAGTCGCCGTACCAGCTGGACTTGAGCGCGCCGCCGCGCCCGAACACGTCGAGCAGCGGCAGGTCGACGGTCATCTCCGGGGTCGGCACGCCGACCAGCACGACCGTGCCGGCGAGGTCACGCGCGTAGAAGGCCTGCTTCCAGGTCTCCGGGCGGCCGACCGCGTCGATCACCACGTCGGCGCCGAAACCACCGGTGGCGGCGCGGATCGCCTCGACCGGGTCGTCCTCGGAGGCGTTGACGGTGTGGGTGGCGCCGAACCTGCGGGCCCAGTCGAGCTTGCGGGAGTCGGTGTCGACCGCGACGATCGTGGTCGCGCCGGCCAGGGCCGCGCCGGCCACCGCGGCGTCGCCGACGCCGCCGCACCCGATCACCGCGACGGAGTCGCCCCGGGTGACATTGCCGGTGTTCATGGCCGCGCCGAGGCCGGCCATCACGCCGCAGCCGAGCAGACCGACGGCGGCGGGCCGGGCGGACGGGTCGACCTTGGTGCACTGGCCGGCGTGCACGAGCGTCTTCTCGGCGAACGCGCCGATGCCGAGCGCGGGCGTCAGCTCGGTGCCGTCGGTCAGGGTCATCTTCTGCGCCGCGTTGTGGGTGGCGAAGCAGTACCAGGGTCGGCCGCGCCGACAGGCCCGGCACTGCCCGCACACGGCCCGCCAGTTGAGCACCACGAAGTCGCCCGGAGCCACGTCGGTGACCCCGTCGCCCACCTGCTCGACGACGCCGGCGGCCTCGTGGCCCAGCAGGAACGGGTAGTCGTCGTTGATGCCGCCCTCGCGGTAGTGCAGGTCGGTGTGGCACACGCCGCAGGACTGCACGCGGACCACCGCCTCGCCCGGCCCCGGGTCGGGCACCACGATCGTGGTGACCTCCACGGGCGCGCCCTTGCGCCGCGACACGACTCCCCGGACTTGCTGGCTCACGGTCGTCTCCTTCGTTCCGGTCCTGCGCCGAACCTACCGCCGATCATCGTCGACGGCCCAGCGCCGACCGGCGGAATGCCCCGCCCGTCATCGGGTACCCGCAGGGCCCGGCACCTCGGACAAGGAGTGATCATGAGGCTGACGCACGCCCCGCTGCGGATCGCCGTCGGCGCGTACATCCTGAACTCCGGGCTCTCCAAGCGGAACCTGGAGGGCGAGGCCGCGGCGGGGATGCACGCCATGGCGGTCGGCGCGCTGCCGCAGCTGCGCCAGTTCCCGCCGGACCGGTTCGCCGTGCTGCTGTCCCGCGCCGAGACGGCGCTGGGCGCGGCACTGCTCGCACCGTTCGTGCCGTCGCTGCTGGCCGGCGCCGGACTGACCGCGTTCGGCGCCGGGCTGGTGCAGCTCTACCTGAGGACGCCCGGGATGCGCGAGGGCACCAGCCTGCGCCCCAGCCAGGCGGGCATCGGCCTGGCCAAGGACGTGTGGCTGGTCGGCGCCGGGCTGACCCTGGTGCTGGACTCGCTCACCCGCCGGCGGCGCTGACACCTCAGGCCGGCACGGGCACCGCGGCACGCTCGGCGGCCAGCCGGCGGCGGGCGGCGTTGCGGTAGCGCAGCACCTGCACCGCGCCGAACGCCCAGAGCAGGTACTGCACCGCGAACGCCCAGCGGAACGCCGACAGCGGTGGGGTGTCCGCGCCGGCCGGGGTGGCCAGGTCGAGCACCACGCCGACGGCGAGGATCAGCACGATCGACGCGACGAACCCGCCGACGTTGACGATCCCGGTGGCGCTGCCGATGCGGTGCACCGGGTTGGACGTCCGGGCGTAGTCGAACCCGATCACCGAGCCGGGACCGTTGACCGCGAGGACCACCACCAGCGCCACCAGCAGCCCGTGCGGGGCGCGGCCGGGCCAGGCCAGCACGAGCGCCCAGACGGCGGCGGTGGCGGCGGTGATGGTGAAGACGATCACCGAGCGGTGGAACGGGTGTCGGGCGCACAGGTGCGCCACCACCGGGCCGCACGCCAGGGTCACCAGCGTCATCAGGGTGAGCAGCCCGGCCGCCGCGGTGGGCGAGAAGCCCTGCCCCTGCACGAGGAACGGGTATCCCCACAGCAGCGCGAACACCGCGCCGGAGAACTGGGTGACGAAGTGCGTCCACAGGCCCAGGCGGGTGCCGGGCTGTGCCCAGGCGTCGGCGAGCTGTCGGCGCACGGTGGCCAGGTCGGGGGCGAGCGCACCGGGGTGCCCGGCGTGCGGGGTGTCGCGGACCGCGACGAGGACGAGCAGCAGCACGGTGGCGCCGAGCGCCGCCGCGGTGAGGAACGCCGGGGTCCAACCGGCGTGGTGCAGCAGCGCCACCAGGGGTACGGCGCCGAGCACCGCGCCGAGCTGGCCGATCGTGCCGGTGAGCTGCACCAGCAGCGGATTGCGTCGGCCGGGGAACCAGAACGCCACGATCCGCAGCACGCTGATGAACGTCATCGCGTCGCCGAGGCCGACCAGCACCCGGGCCGCGACCGCGAGGCGTACGTCGGTGGCCACCGCGAACACGAGTTGCCCGGCGACCATCAGCGCGGCGCCGGCCAGCAGCAGCCGGCGCGAGCCGTAGCGGTCCAGCAGCACCCCGACCGGGACCTGCATGGCCGCGTACACGGCGAGCTGGGCGACGGAGAAGGTGGCAAGCGCGGCGGCGTTGACGTGGAAGCGGTCCGCCGCGTCGACCCCGGTGACGCCGAGTGAGCTGCGGTGGAACACGGCGGCCACGTACGCGGTCACCGCCACCGCGTAGATCAGGGCGGCCGGCCGGCGGGCGACGTTCACCGCAACACCCCGAGCATGGTCGCGGCGCTGTCGATGTGGCCGGCGACGGCGTCGCGCCACGCCTGCGGGTCGTCGCCGTCGAGCGCGGCGAGCTGGCCGGCGTGCTCGGCCAGGGCGACCTCGGCCCAGCCGGGCGAGAGCCGGAAGCTGGCCTCGCCCATCCGCAGCTGCCGGTCGCGCAGCCGGTGGTAGAGCTCGGCCAGGATCTCGTTGCCGGCGGCCTCCACGACGGCGGCGTGGAAGGCCCGGTCGGCGGCCATCAGGGCGGTGAGGTCGCCGGCGGCGTGCGCCCGGCGCATCTCGTCGAGCCGGTGGGCCAGGTCGGCGCGGAGCGCGGCGCGGCGCGGCCAGACCCGTTCGGCGGCGTGCAGCTCGACGAGGCGGCGGGCCTCGATGACGTCGGCGATCTCCCGGGCGGACACCGGCCGGATCAACGCGCCCCGCTTCGGGTAGAGCCGGACCAGGCCCTCGGCTTCCAGACGCAGCAGCGCCTCCCGCACCGGGGTGCGGGAGACCCCTGTCGCCTCCGCGATCTCGCCCTCGCTGACCAGCTGGCCACCCGGGTAGACCTGCTCCAGGACGGCCTGCTTGAGGTGCCGGTAGGCCCGCTCGGCGGCGGACGGGACGGCGGGGCGCGCACCGGCGACCGGGCTGGGATGCGTCATGTATCTATGATGCGCGGGCACTTGCCGGTGGGTGCCGGTGGTACCGGGGATCGTGGCGCGGGCCACGAGCCGGCGGTCAGGCCGCGGGGTCGCCCGCCCAGAGCTGCCGCAGCAGGCTCTCCACCTCGGCGGTCCGCTCGATCTGCGGCATGTGGCCGGTGTCGCGGAACAGGTGACTACGCGCCCGGGGCAGCCGGCTGCGCGCGTGCGCGAGGTGCGCGGCGGGCAGGATCAGGTCACGGTCACCCCAGACCAGCAGGGTGGGCAGGTCCAGCGCGGCGACCGCGTCGAGCAGCTCGGCGCGCCACTGCGGGCGCACCCCGCGCCAGGTGCCGAGATCGCGGACCAGCTCCCGCATCACCCGGGCGGCGTGCGGCTGCCGGGCCGCCGCGAGCGCGGTGGCGATCCGTTCCTCGGTGACGTACGCCGGGTCGACGAAGATGGCCCGCTCGGTGCGGCGGGCGATCGCCGGGTGCGGGCGCAGCAGCAGCCGGGCCAGCGGGCGCACCGCGAGCAGCCGCAGCGCGACCGTCACCTCCTGGCCGAAGCCGGCGCTGTT
>NZ_CADEAU010000036.1 GCF_902825405.1 Micromonospora maritima
CGCGGCCCGCAGGCCGGTGAGCGCGGCGGGCAGGCCCGCGGCGGCGTCGGCGGGCTGGTCCTCGCCGGTGGGAGGTCCGGTGCGGGCTGCGACGGCGGGCGCGCCGGCACGGGTGGCGGAATCGCCATGCGTCGTCACCGCTAAAGCGTGCCCGACCGACGCAAGGTAAGACAACCGGACGGTAATAACGGTCAGGTTGCGCCGGGTCGGCTCAACCCCGACTTGCGGATTGCCGATCGCGTGGCACTATTGAGTCAAGTTCACTCAACTTGTGGTGCGGTCGCTTCCGGGCGGCCCGCCGGGCAGGCCACCTGACCTGCTCACCCGTTACGAAGCGAGGAAGCGAACATGGCACGTGCGGTCGGCATCGACCTCGGCACGACGAACTCCTGCGTCAGCGTTCTCGAGGGCGGTGAGCCCACCGTCATCGCCAACGCCGAGGGCTCGCGTACGACTCCCTCGATCGTCGCGTTCGCCCGCAACGGCGAGGTGCTCGTCGGTGAGGTCGCCAAGCGCCAGGCGGTGACCAACCCCGACCGGACCATCCGCTCGGTCAAGCGGGAGATCGGCACCAACTGGACCGTCGACATCGACGGCAAGAAGTACACCCCGCAGGAGATCTCGGCCCGCACGCTGATGAAGCTCAAGCGGGACGCCGAGGCGTACCTGGGCGAGCAGATCACCGACGCCGTGATCACCGTCCCGGCCTACTTCAACGACGGCCAGCGTCAGGCCACCAAGGAGGCCGGCGAGATCGCCGGCTTCAACGTGCTGCGGATCGTGAACGAGCCGACCGCGGCGGCCCTGGCGTACGGCCTGGACAAGGGTTCCAAGGAGCAGACCGTCCTGGTCTTCGACCTCGGTGGCGGCACCTTCGACGTGTCGCTGCTGGAGCTGGCCGAGGGCGTGGTGGAGGTCAAGTCCACCAGCGGTGACAACCAGCTGGGCGGCGACGACTGGGACCAGCGCATCATCGACCACCTGGTGAAGACGTTCCGCGGCGAGCACGGCATCGACCTGTCGCAGGACAAGATGGCCATGCAGCGCCTCAAGGAGGCCGCCGAGAAGGCCAAGATCGAGCTGTCCGCCGCCACCACCAGCAACATCAACCTGCCGTACATCACCGCCGGTTCGGCCGGCCCGCTGCACCTCGACGTGACGCTGAGCCGCGCCGAGTTCCAGCGCATGACGCAGGACCTGCTGGACCGCTGCAAGGGCCCGTTCGAGCAGGCCGTCAAGGACGCCGGGATCAAGATCTCCGACGTCGACCACGTCATCCTGGTCGGCGGCTCCACCCGGATGCCGGCCGTGACCGACCTGGTCAAGCAGCTCACCGGCCGCGACCCGAACAAGGGCGTCAACCCGGACGAGGTCGTCGCCGTCGGCGCCGCCCTCCAGGCCGGCGTGCTCAAGGGCGAGGTCAAGGACGTCCTGCTGCTCGACGTGACCCCGCTGAGCCTGGGCATCGAGACCAAGGGCGGCATCTTCACCAAGCTCATCGAGCGCAACACCACCATCCCGACCAAGCGCTCCGAGGTCTTCACCACGGCGGACGACAACCAGCCGTCGGTGCTGATCCAGGTGTTCCAGGGCGAGCGGGAGATCGCGGCCTACAACAAGAAGCTCGGCACCTTCGAGCTGACCGGCCTCCCGCCGGCGCCGCGCGGCGTGCCGCAGATCGAGGTCACGTTCGACATCGACGCCAACGGCATCGTCAACGTGCACGCCAAGGACCTGGGCACCGGCAAGGAACAGAAGATGACGATCACCGGCGGCTCCTCGCTGCCGAAGGACGACATCGAGCGGATGCGCCGGGACGCCGAGGAGCACGCCGACGAGGACAAGCGTCGCCGTGAGGAGGCCGAGACCCGCAACGTGGCCGAGGCGCTCCAGTGGCAGACCGAGAAGTTCCTCGCCGAGAGCGGCGACAAGCTGCCCAGCGAGAACCGTGACCAGCTCAACGAGGCGCTCGGCGAGCTGCGCAGCGCCCTCGGCGGCCAGGACATCGAGAAGATCAAGTCCGCCCACGAGAAGCTGGCGCAGGTCTCCCAGCAGGCCGGCTCGCTGCTCTACGCCCAGCAGCAGGAGGGCGAGCAGACCGCCCCGGGCGCGGCCGGGCCGGGTGCCGGCGCGGGTGCGGCCGGCGGCCCGCAGGCCGGCGGCGCCGACGACGTGGTCGACGCGGAGATCGTGGACGAGGACAAGAAGTGACCTTCGGTCCCGCGCACGGTCCGCACGGCAGAGGGATGAGGTAACCGCATGACGGACAAGCCACGGGCGTCCGACCCGGGTTCCACCGGGTCGGCGCCGGGCGGCTCCGCGGGCACCGGCAAGGACGCCGGTGACGAGCCGCGGGTCGTCATCCGCGACAAGCGCAAGCTCGGCAAGGTGACCGAGCAGCCGGCGAACGACGCCTCGGCGGCCGACGCGGCCGCCGACGCGCCCGCCGAGGGGCTGGTCGAGGAGGCCGAGGTGGTGGTCGACGAGATCGGCGGCGAGGCCGAGGTCTCCGGTCCGCCGGTGGTCGACGCGCCGGCCGAGCCGAGCGGTGAGACCGGCAAGGCGGCGCCGCTCGGCGCCGAACTGGAGGCGCTCCGCGGAGACCTGGAGGAGCGCACCCGTGACCTCCAGCGGGTCTCGGCGGAGTACGCCAACTACCGCAAGCGGGTCGACCGCGACCGCGGCCTGGTCCAGGAGCAGGCCACCGGCACGGTGCTCACCGCGCTGCTGCCGATCCTCGACGACCTGGACCGGGCCCGCGAGCACGGCGACCTGGTGGGCCCGTTCGGCAGCGTGGCCGACCAGCTCACCGCCGCGCTCGGCAAATTCGGCCTGACCGCGTTCGGCGAGCAGGGCGACCCGTTCGACCCGACCCGGCACGAGGCGGTGGCGCACCAGACCTCCGCCGACGTCACCGAGCCGACCTGCGTGCAGGTCATGCGCCGGGGCTACCAGCTCGGCGAGCGGCTGCTGCGGCCGGCCCTGGTCGCGGTCGCGGACCCGGAGTAGTGCCCACCCGTGACGTCCCGTCCGCCCCTACCGGGCGGACGGGACGACCGGGATCGGACCCGTGGAAGGGGGTGGACCGGTGAGTTCCAAGGACTGGATCGAGAAGGACTACTACGCCGCGTTGGGCGTGGACAAGTCCGCCTCCTCGGACGAGATCAAGAAGTCGTACCGGAAGTTGGCCCGGGAGTCGCATCCGGACCACAACCCCGGTGACCCCAAGGCCGAGGAGCGGTTCAAGGCCGTCTCCGAGGCGTACGCGGTGCTCGGCGACGAGAAGAAGCGACGCGAGTACGACGAGATGCGATCGCTGTTCGGCTCGGGCGCCTTCCGGCGCAACGCCCGCGGCGCGGGCCAGCCGGGCGGCGCGCCGTTCGACGTCTCCGACCTGTTCGGCGGTGGCGGTGGCGACACCCGCTTCGGCGGCGGTGGCTTCACCGACCTGTTCAGCACGATCTTCTCCGGTGGCGGCGGCGGTGGCGGCGGTGCGGCCCGGCCACGTGGCCCGGCCCGTGGCCGGGACGTCGAGGCCGAGGTGGCGCTGGACTTCACCGACGCGGTCCGCGGCGTCACCCTGCCGCTGACGCTGCGCGCCCCGGGCGTCTGCGACACCTGCCACGGCAACGGCGCGAAGCCCGGCACCCAGCCGGTGGCCTGCCCGGTCTGTCACGGAGCCGGCGTGACCACCCGCAACCAGGGGTCGTTCAGCTTCTCCGAGCCGTGCCGCAACTGCCAGGGCGTGGGCACGATCGTCGAGGAGAAGTGCCCGGAGTGCCACGGCACCGGCGGCGTCACCAAGACCCGCACGCTGAACGTGCGCTTCCCCGCCGGGGTGGCCGACGGGCAGCGGATCCGGCTGGCCGGCCGGGGTGAACCCGGCGAGCGGGGCGGCCCGGCGGGCGACCTGTTCGTGCACGTCAAGGTCCGCCCGGACGAGCTGTTCGGGCGCACCGGGGACGATCTCACCCTGAACGTCCCGATCACGTACGCCGAGGCGGTGTTCGGCACCGACCTGCGGGTGCCGACCCTGGACGGCACGGTGACCCTGCGGGTGCCACCGGGTACGCCCAGCGGACGGGTGCTGCGCGCCCGCGGCAAGGGCGTCGTACGCAAGGACGGCCGCGCCGGTGACCTGCTGGTCACGCTCGACGTGGTGGTCCCGGCGAAGGTGTCGGACGAGGCGCGGGCGGCCTTGGAGACCTTCGCGGAGCAGACCCCGCCCGCCGCGCGGGAACATCTGGACGCGCGGGTACGTCGGTTCGGTTGACGGCGGCAGCGGAGGTGAGCGGGCATGTCGGAGGAGTACGTCGGCGCGGGTGACCCGGCCTACGAGGCCAAGGTCCTGATGATTTCGGTGGCCGCGCGGATGGCGGGCATGCACCCCCAGACGCTGCGCCAGTACGACCGGTTGGGCCTGGTCCAGCCGGGCCGGGCGGCCGGTGGCGGTCGCCGGTACAGCGTCCGGGACGTGGTGCTGCTGCGCGAGGTGCAGCGACTCAGCCAGGACGACGGGATCAACCTGGCCGGGGTCAAGCGGATCATCGGGCTGGAGCGCCTGCTGGAGGAGGCGCAACGGCGGGTGGCCCGGCTGGAGGCGGAGTTGGACGCCGCCTACCGGCGGATCGCCGAGTTGGAGTCGCTCGGTGGTTTTCCCCGCGGTGACCTGGTGCCCACCAACCGCACCTCGACGGCGCTCGTCGTCTGGCGACCGCGCCGCAATCCCGACCGCTGACCGCAGCGAAGGCCGGCGCCGCCCCCGTCCGGGGCGCGCGCCGGCCTTCGCCGTTCCCGCGCCGGCCTCGCCGTCCCGGCTGGGTGGAACGCCGTGGCTGTCTGCGGGCCGTGGCGAGACCCATGGCGTTCCACCAGGCGGGGTTGGGGAAAGCACGGTGTGACAGGGCCGGGGTCCACTACGCTTCTCAGCAGGGCAAAAGCCCCTAAATCGCACTCCGGGCTGGCGGGGGGAGCCATGGCGGAACCGGCGAAGAAGGTGGCGGAGCGGGCGGAGGAACGGCTCGAGAAGGTGGCCGAGAACGTCCGGGAGCGGTTCGACCGGGTCACCGAGGGCCGTTTCAGCGACAAGGTGAAGGAAGGGCGCTTCGCCGACCAGACGGACCACGGCGTGGACCGGGCCCGGGACGACGAGCGGCGCAGGAAGCAGGGCGGGTCGACCTGACGATCCGTCGACGTGCGGGCCGGGACCCACGGGGGGTCCCGGCCCGCTCGCGCCCACGTGACGCCCGCCGAGCCCTCAGATCCGTCGATCTTGGACTTGTGGCGCCTCGAATGTCCGGCTCGTGGCCTTTGGTAGGTGCCACAACTCCAAGATCGACGAGCGTGGGGACGGGTTAGAGGCGGCGGTTCTCGCGGACCAGGCCGCCCTCGCACCAGTCGCGGTAGACGAAGAGGTCGGGGCGGGCCAGCAGGACCCGGCTGTTGTGCGCCCAGTTGCGCATCAGGTCGTCGCCGGCCCGCTCGGCCTGCTCCACCAGCTTGCGGAAGCGACGCTTCGGGTGGGCCCGGAAGTTCGTCCGGATGCCGTCGGCGGCGTAGATGTAGAGGCAGTGCAGCGCGAACCGGCGGGCCGGGCAGGACCGGTCCATCGCCAGGTCGAACAGCGTCTGGACCAGGTGGTCACCGGCGACCAGGAGGTCCCAGTCCGGAGGCATCGAACTCAACGGCACCGAGTCGGGCTGGTAGGCCCAGGCCCGCAGTTCGGCGGGCGAGGGGTCGACCGGGTTGGCGAAGCCGTGGAACGTCTCTTCCTGCACGCTCACCGGCCGACCTTCCGCTTGCGCTGGCGGGGGCACCGGCCACCCGCGGACCCTGGCTGCTGGGGCGACACGTTAACGCGGTTGGGTGGAGCAGGGGTAGACCTTCCCGGAATCAATTTGACAACCGTTGGCCGGGCCGGATCCGCCGTGCGGCCGATCCGGCCCGGCCGAGGTCAGTCGCCCACCCCCGCCGGCGCGGGCGGTCGGGCGGCGGCGGCGCGGCGGCGCAGCCACTGCTTGAACCAGGGTGTGTCCGGCAACCGGGCGAGCAGCGGCCCGGTCACCACCGTGATCAACACGTACGCCGTGGCGAGCGCGGCCAGCTTGGGTTCCACCGGGTAGACGGCGGCGACGGCGAGCCCGGCGATGACGATGGAGAACTCGCCGCGCGGGGTGAGCGCCAGCCCGGCCCGCCAACGACCCGGCTCGGCGATGCCGGCCCGGCGGGCGGCCAGGTAGCCGGTGGCCACCTTCGTCGCCATGGTGACCACGGCCAGCAGCAGCGCGGGCAGCAGCACCGGTGGCATGTCCAGCGGGTTGGTGACCAGCCCGAAGAACACGAAGAAGACCGCGGCGAAGAGGTCCCGCAGGGGCGAGAGCAGCTCGGTGGCGTGGTGCGCCACCGGGCCGGACAACGCGATGCCGACCAGGAACGCGCCGACCGCGGCCGAGACCTGGAGCTTGGCCGCGATGCCGGCGACCAGCAGGGTCAGGCCGAGCACCCCGAGCAGCAGGGCCTCCGGATCCTTGGCGGAGAGCGCGGCGGAGATCAGGTGGCCGTACCGGATCGCCACGGCCAGCACGACGACCACGGTGAACACCGCGACGGCGAGCGCGATGCCGCCCTTCACCAGGCCGACCCCGGCGAGCAGGGCGGTGACCAGCGGCAGGTAGAGGGCCATGGCCAGGTCTTCGATCACCAGGACGGAGAGGATCACCGGGGTCTCCCGGTTACCGACCCGGCCCAGGTCGCCGAGCACCTTGGCGATGACCCCGGAGGACGACACCCAGGTGACGCCGGCGAGCACCACGGCGGCGACCCAGCCCCAGCCCAGCAACAGGGCGAAGGCGAAGCCGGGCAGCGCGTTGAACACCGCGTCGATGAGCCCGGCCGGCGCGGCCGAGCGGAGGTTGCCCACCAGCTCGTTCGCGCTGTATTCCAGGCCGAGCATGACCAGCAGCAGGATCACGCCGATCTCGGCGCCGACGGCGAAGAACTCCTCGCTGGCGTTGAGCGGCAACAGGCCGCCGTGCCCGAAGGCGAGGCCGGCGAGCAGGTAGAGCGGGATGGGCGAGACGCCGACGCGACGGCTGAGCCGGCCGAGCAGGCCGAGCAGGAGCAGCAGCGCGCCGACCTCGACGAGCAGGATCTGGGTTTCGTGCATACGCGTCAGCCGTCCGGGTCGGTCTCGGCGAGGATCGCGGTGACGCCGTCGAGACCCTGACGGGTACCGACCACGACGATCACGTCGCCGGCTTCGAACCGGAAGGTGGGGTCGGGCGAGACGTTCACCTCGCCCTGACGCAGCACCGCCACGATGGAGGCGCTGGTCCGGGTGCGTGCCTTGGTGTCGCCGAGTCGCCGGTTGACGTACTTCGAGCCGGCCGGGATCACGACCTGCTCGGTCAGCAGCCCGGCAGCCTGCTCGCGCAGCCCGGAGAGCTGGCCCAGCATCAGCGACGCGCCGAGGATGTCGGCCAACGCCTCGGCCTCGTCGTCGGTGAGCGGTATGTCGTGCTGGCAGGAGTCGGGATCGTCCGGGTCGTAGAGGACCAGGTCGCGGCGGCCATTGCGGTGGGAGACCACACCGAGCCGGCGGCCCGACTCCGTCATCAGGTCATGACGGACGCCGATCCCCGGTAGGGCGGTCTGTTCGACACGTACTCGCACGCGGGTGAGGCTACCCTGCCTCACCCGCGACGACCTCCGGTCGAGGGCCGCCCGAGTCCTCGACCGGCGCCTTCAGCGGAGCCTGGCGAAGAACTGCCGGATGTCACCGACCAGCACGTCGGGGGCCTGGTGCGCGGCGTAGTGCCCGCCGACGTCCCCGCCCCGCTCGGGACCGGCGTCGAACGCGTGCCAGCTGACGATGGCGGCGTGGTCGCGGTCGGCGAACCGGCGGATCGACTGGAAGTCGCCGGGGAACATCGCCACCGCGGTCGGCGCCGTGGTCGGCCCGGTCGGCTGCTCGGTGGCGTGCGCGTCCTCCCAGTAGAACCGCATCGACGAGGCGGCGGTGCCGGTGAACCAGTAGACCGCGACGTTGGCCAGGACGAAGTCCGGGTCGAGGTCCTCGTCGAGGAGTTGCCCGTTCCAGGCGAGCAGGCCGACCGGCGAGTCGGCCAGCGCGAACGCGAGCGTCTGGGGCTGCTGGCTCTGCACCTGGTTGAAGGAGAACTTGTTCTCGTAGAACCACTGGAGGTGGCGCAGCGCCGCCTGGTCGGCGTCGGAGAGCCCGTCGAACTCGGCCGGGTCGCCGGACGGGAACGAGAAGAGCTGGGTGACGTGTACGCCGAGCACGTGGTCCGGGTCGAGGCGGCCGAGTTCGGGCGAGATCATCGAACCGGCGTCGTTGCCGACCGCGCCGTACCTGTCGTAGCCGAGACGGGCCATCAGCTCGGCCCAGGCCCGGGCGGTGCGGTAGCGGTTCCAGCCGGCGCTGCGGGTCGGGCCGGAGAAGCCGAATCCGGGCAGCGACGGGATCACCAGGTGGAACGCGGGCGCGGTCGGGTCGGTCGGCTCGGTCAGCGGAGCGATCACGTCCAGGTATTCCACCACCGAGCCGGGCCAGCCGTGGGTGAGCACCAGCGGGGTGGCGTCCGGGCGGGACGACCGGACGTGCAGGAAGTGGATCTGCTCGCCGTCGATGTCGGTGACGAACTGCGGGTGCGCGTTGAGTCGGGCCTCGACCGCGCGCCAGTCGAACGTCTCCCGCCAGTAGGTCGCCAGGGCGCGCACCCGCTCGGTGGGCGTGCCGTAGAGGCCGCCGACGCCCGGCAGCTCACCCGGCCAGATGGTGCGGTCGAGCCGGTCGGCGAGGTCGTCGAGGGCGCGCTGGGGGATCTCGACGCGGAACGGGCGGATGGCGTCCGACATGGCTGCTCCTTGAGGAACGGAATGTTTCGTTCCGTTCGACAGTAGCAGATCGGAACGATCCGTTCCACTGTTATCCTCGACCCATGCCGAAGCCGACCGACTCACCGCCGCTGGCCGGCCGGCGCGCCCAGGCGGCGCGCAACGACGCCACGATCCTGGCCGCTGCCCGGGCGGTCTTCCTGGATGATCCGAAGGCCCCGATCGCGGCCGTCGCCGAGCGGGCCGGCGTCGGCATCAGCGCCCTCTACCGCCGGTACGCCGGCAAGGAGGACCTGCTGCGGACGCTCTGCCACGACGGGTTGCTGCGGTTCGTCGCGGCGGCCGAGGAGGCCGCGGCCGAGCCGGACGACTGGGCCGCGTTCGCCGGCTTCCTGGAGCGCGTCGTCGACGCCGACGTGCACTCCCTCACCGTGCACCTCGCCGGCACCTTCACGCCGACCGAGGAGATGGGCCGGGCCGCGGTGCGCGCGAACGAGCTGGTCGACGGCCTGGTCGGGCGGGCGCGGGACGCCGGACGGCTGCGGCCGGACGTGGTGACGCAGGACGTCGGGTTGCTGCTGGAGGGGTGTGCGGCGATCCGCGTACCCGATCCGGACCGGACCCGGCAGCTGCGCCGCCGGCACCTCGCGGTGCTGCTGGCCGGCCTGGCCGTGCCCGGGCCGCCCCTGCCCGGGCCGCCGCCCGGGGTGGGCGAGTTCGACTGGCGGTGGCGACCGAAGCAGTGACTCGGGTCACACCACTGGAGTTGAGCGGAATAGACTCAAGTCTGGTTGTGTCGTTCCCAGTGGACACGCCGATCCGGGGGAGCCCATGAACACGGAACGCCTCACCACCAAGAGCCGCGAGACCATCACCGGTGCCGTCGCGCTGGCGAACCAGCGCGGTCACGCCACCGTGGAGCCCTGGCACCTGCTGCTGGCCCTGCTGGACACCGACGGTTCCACCGCCGCCGGCCTGCTGCGCGCCGTCGGGGCCGACCCCGCCGAGCTGCGTCGGGTCGCCCAGCGTTCGGTCGACGCGCTGCCCGCCGCCCGCGGATCCAGCATCGCCGAGCCGACGCTGGCCCGCGAGTTCGTCAACGCCATCGGCGCCGCCGAGCAGATCGCGCGGCCGCTGGGTGACGAGTACACCTCCACCGAGCACCTGCTGGCCGGGCTGGCCCGGGTCGGCGGCGCGGTCTCCGTGGCGCTGAAGAACTCCGGCGCCACCGAGGAGAACCTGGTCGCCGCGTTCCCGACCGTCCGGGGCGGGGACCGCCGGGTCACCACCGCCGACCCGGAGCAGACCTACCAGGCCCTGGCCAAGTACGGCGTCGACCTCACCGCCAGCGCCCGTGACGGCAAGATCGACCCGGTGATCGGCCGGGACTCGGAGATCCGCCGGGTGATCCAGGTGCTGTCCCGGCGTACCAAGAACAACCCGGTGCTGATCGGTGAGCCCGGCGTCGGCAAGACCGCCATCGTGGAGGGCCTGGCCCAGCGCATCGTCGCCGGCGACGTGCCGGAGTCGCTGCGGGACAAGAAGCTCGTCTCGCTCGACCTGGGCGCCATGGTGGCCGGCGCGTCCTACCGCGGCCAGTTCGAGGAGCGGCTGAAGTCCGTGCTGGAGGAGATCAAGAACTCCGACGGCCAGGTCATCACGTTCCTCGACGAGCTGCACACCGTGGTCGGCGCCGGCAAGGGCGAGGGCTCGATGGACGCCGGCAACATGCTCAAGCCGATGCTGGCGCGCGGTGAGCTGCGCATGGTCGGCGCGACCACGCTCGACGAGTACCGCGAGCACATCGAGAAGGACCCGGCGCTGGAGCGCCGTTTCCAGCCGGTGCTGGTCGGCGAGCCCACCATCGAGGACACCATCGGCATCCTGCGCGGGCTCAAGGAGCGCTACGAGGTGCACCACGGCGTACGGATCACCGACGCCGCGCTGGTCGCCGCCGCGTCCCTGTCCGACCGCTACATCACCGACCGGTTCCTGCCGGACAAGGCGATCGACCTGGTCGACGAGTCCGCGTCCCGGCTGCGCATGGAGATCGACTCGCGGCCGGTCGAGGTGGACGAGATCGAGCGGGCGGTACGCCGGTTGGAGATCGAGGAGATGGCGCTGGCCAAGGAGCCGGACGCCGCGTCCGCCGAGCGCCTGGAGCGGCTGCGCAAGGAGCTGGCCGACAAGCGTGAGCAGCTCACCGCGCTGTCCGAGCGCTGGCAGACCGAGAAGAGCCACATCACCAAGCTCTCCACCGCCAAGGAGGAGCTGGAGCGCCTCGGTGGCGAGGCCGAGCGGGCCGAGCGCGACGGCGAGCTGGAACGCGCCGCCGAGCTGCGGTACGGCCGGATCCCCGCGCTGCGGGTCGAGCTGAAGCAGGCCGAGGAGGAGCTGGCCCGGCTCCAGGCCGACGGCGCGATGCTCAAGGAGGAGGTCGGCGCGGACGACATCGCCGCCGTGGTCGCCTCCTGGACCGGCATCCCCGCCGGGCGGCTGCTCGAAGGCGAGACCGCCAAGCTGCTGCGGATGGAGGAGTCGCTGCGCGGTCGCGTGGTCGGCCAGGCCGAGGCGGTGGGGGCGGTCTCCGACGCGGTACGCCGCGCCCGGGCCGGCGTCGCCGACCCGGACCGCCCGACCGGCAGCTTCCTGTTCCTCGGTCCGACCGGCGTCGGCAAGACCGAGCTGGCCAAGGCGCTCGCGGAGTTCCTCTTCGACGACGAGCGGGCCATGGTCCGCATCGACATGAGCGAGTACGGCGAGAAGCACTCCGTGGCCCGCCTGGTCGGCGCCCCGCCCGGATACGTCGGCTACGAGGAGGGCGGCCAGCTCACCGAGGCGGTGCGTCGCCGGCCGTACTCGGTGATCCTGCTGGACGAGGTGGAGAAGGCCCACCCGGACGTCTTCGACGTGCTGCTCCAGGTGCTCGACGACGGCCGGCTGACCGACGGCCAGGGCCGCACGGTGGACTTCCGCAACGCGATCCTGATTCTCACCTCGAACCTGGGTTCCTCGGTCATCAGCGACCTGACGCTGAGCGAGGAGGAGCGTCGGGAGGGCGTGCTCGCGGTGGTCCGGTCGCACTTCAAGCCGGAGTTCCTCAACCGGCTCGACGACATCGTGGTGTTCGCCGCGCTCCAGGGCGGAGACCTGCGGGCGATCGTGGACATCCAGCTCGACCGGATGCGAGCCCGTCTCGCGGACCGCCGGTTGGCACTGGACATCAGCGACTCCGCGCGCACGTGGCTGGCCGAGCACGGGTACGACCCGATCTACGGCGCGCGCCCGTTGCGCCGGCTGGTCCAGTCGGCGATCGGCGACCAGCTCGCCAAGGCGCTGCTCGCGGGCGAGATCCGCGATGGCGACACGGTCCGCGTCGACCTGTCCGACTCCAAGGAGTCCCTGGCGGTGACCTCCGCCTGACCCGCACCACCCGCGAAGGCCCGGCCTGTCCAGGCCGGGCCTTCGCCGTGCGATGGACGGGGCGGCGCGACGGGCGTGAGCCGAATATCCTGCCCGGAACGTCAATCGACAGTTAGGAGCCGCAGATGCGCCTCGGCCTGCTGACGGTCCCCGCCTCGCCGCGAGAGCACACCGCCCGCTGACGCTTCGCCGCCGGTTCCCGGTGGCGCGGTGCTCCTCGCCGCGAAGCGGTCCCTCATGACCGTTTCCCTTCCTGGCTCGAGGAGCTCTTCTTGCGTGCCCTTTCATCCGCGCGTCCGAGCGCGGACTTCACCAGACTGTGGACCGCTTCGGCGGTCTCCACCATCGGTGACGGTGTCACCATGGCCGCCGGCCCGCTGCTGGTGGCCTCCGTCAGCGACGATCCGGCTCTGATCGCCGGTGCCGTCTTCGTCCAACAACTGCCCTGGCTGCTGTTCGCCCTGGTCAGCGGCGCCTACGTCGACCGGCTCGACCGACGGCGGCTGGTCGTGGTGGTCAACCTGCTGCGCGCTGCGGCACTGGCCGGTCTGACGCTCACCGTCGCCACCGGGACGGTCACCGTGGCCGTCATCTACGCGGTGCTGTTCCTGCTCGGCGCGGGTGAGACCGTCGCGGACACCGCGATGGGCGCTCTGCTTCCGGCGGTGGTCGCGCCCGAGAGACTGCCCGCCGCCAATGCCCGGCTGTACGCGACGTTCACCGTCGGCAACCAGTTCGTCGCCAAGCCGCTGGGCGCGTGGCTGTTCGTCGTCTCCGCCGCCGTACCGTTCGGGGTCGACGCGCTGACCTTCGTGGCGGCGGCGGCTCTGATCGCCGGCATCCGACCGGCCCTCGTGCCGGAGGAACCCCGTCCGCGCGGCTCGCTGCGCGGCGAGATCGGCCAGGGTGTGCGCTGGCTGTGGCGGCACCGCCTGTTGCGGACGCTCGCCGTGAGCATGGGCCTGGGCAACGTCGCGTTCGGTGCCGCATTCGCGGTGTTCGTGCTCTACTGCCGGCAGCGACTGGGCCTGTCCGACGTCGGATACGGCTTCCTGCTGACCTCGTTCGCCGTCGGTGGCCTGTTCGGCACGACCGTGGCGACCAGACTCACCCGGGCTTTCGGTGCCGCCACGGTGCTGCGTGGCGGCTTGGTCGTCGAGGTCGTCACACACCTGACCCTGGCCGTCACGACGGCATCCTGGATCGCCGCCGCCGTCCTGGTCACCTTCAGCGTCCACGCCATGGTCTGGGGCATCACCGCCGCGTCGGTCCGGCAGCGAATCGTGCCGGCCCACCTGCGCGGGCGGGTCGGCAGCGTGTACGCGCTGCTCGATCTGGGCGGAGCCGCGCTCGGTGCGCTCCTCGGCGGTCTGCTGGCCGGGACCTGGCAGATCACCACACCGTTCTGGGTCGCCGCGGGGGTGATGGCGGCGATCGCCGTGTTCGCCTGGCGTCCGTTGCGCGACGCGACCCGGCCGACCTGACCGAGACGGACCGCGCCACTCGATCAAGGAGTTCGTGTCCGCGCCGGAGCGTCCGGAGGACACGAACTCCTTGATCGACGGGGAGGGGGCAGGGCGGGGAGGGCGGTCGTCGGCGGCGCGACCCGCGTGCCGCTGGCGCTGCGCGTCGTGGGTGTTAACAAGGGCCCCTTCCTCTACCGGAGGCGTTAATAGGGGGCCCTTCCTTTCAGGGGTGAAGGGTGGGTGGGTTGGGCACATAGTGGGGCATGAGCGGGACGTGGGAGCGGGAACTGGACCAGGCCGTGCGGGAGCTCGACGGGGCGGACACCCTGGCCTTCGGCGGGGTCGGGTTCGCGGGGCAGATCCTGCCCGCGACCGAGGCGTACCGGCACGCGGAGCAGGCGCTGCGCGAGCACCCGGAGGCGGCCCGGAAGAAGGTCGACCGGCTGCTCCGCAAGGGTTCGCCCGCCGGCAAGGCGTACGCGGCGACGTTGCTGGAGGCGGTCGACCCGGAATCCGGGCGGGCGGCCTGGGAGCGGCTGCGCGACGACGACGGCGAGTTCACCACGTTCAGCGGATGCGTGATGGGTCGCGCGACGCTGCGTGATTACGCCGCCGAGCGCCTGGCCGGCGGCCGAGAGTAGCTGACCGCACACTCAACGAACGACACTTCGGCGGGGGTGCGTGGGGTTGTTACCGTCTCCGCCGACGCAGGTTGGGGAGGCGCTCGTGAACGGTTCGGTGGCGTACCTGGTGACCACGCTGGGGTGCCTGGTCGGGGTGGCCGGCGTGGTGATCGCCGTGATCGCGCTGCGCAGGTCCCGCTCGGCGGCACGCCCGCAGGCGGCGACGCCCGGCGACCCGTTCCGGGACCGGGACGCGGACGCGCTCCGGGGTGACCCCCGCGCGCTCAAGCCCGGCGACATCGTCGAGGTCCGGCAGGTGCCCTACACCGTCCGCGGGTCGGTGCACCTGGTCGAGGGCGGCTGGAGCTGGGCGGAGCACCTGCTCGACGACGCGGGTGGGGTGAAGCGCTGGCTCTCCGTCGAGGCGGAGCCGGACCTGGAGATGGTGCTCTGGACCAGCGAGCCGGGCGCCACGGTGACGCCGGGCGCCCCGACGCTGGAGATCGCCGGCCGTCGCTACAACTGGGACGAGTCGGGCCAGGCGCGCTACACCGCGACCGAGGGCACCGGCCTCGACCCGCGCGGCACCATGCGCTACCACGACTACCAGGCGCCCGGCGGGGCCCGGCTGTCGTTCGAGGCGTACGGAGAGGCCGGCTGGGAGGTGAACCTCGGTGAGGAACTGCGCCGGGCCGAGGTGATGATCTATCCGCAGGGCGGCCCGGACCAGGTGAAGTAGGCGTGCTCGTCGCCCTGCACACCCCGTACGTCGACAGTCGCGCCGCCGACCTCAGCCTGACGCTCGGCGGCCCGGAGCTGCCGGCGCTGGCCGTGCGCGACGTCGACCTGCCGGACGGCACGCGGGTGCGGCTGCGCCTGCTCGGCGCCTCCCACCAGGTGGTGCTGGACGGGCTGACCGAGACGGTCGCCTGCCTGCCCGGCCGTCCGCCGCACCTGCCGGACACGCTGCACGACGAGACCGCCGGCTACCGGTTCACCGCCATGGTGCTCCGCCCGGCCGGCGACGGCCTGCGAACCCGGGTCGCGGCGCTCCGCGCCGAGCTGGCCGACGACCCGTACGCGCTGGTCGGCGTCTTCCCCGGCGACGAGGACGCGGTCACCGCGCTCGCCGTCCGCCCCGACCCGCCCGGCGGCACGCTCGCCTGGCGCACCTGGCACGCCTACCCCCAGACCAACGAGCTGGTCCTGACCGAGACGGTGGTGGAAGAGCTGTGACGTACCGACGGTGGTTCGTGGTGGGGGTGGCGGTCGCCGTCGTCGGCGCCCTCATCGCCGCTTTCACGATCTTCTACGGCAACTTCTCCCCGCGTGGCTACGTGGAGGACCACTTCTCCCGCGCCTCGGGCCGGGACATCGGCACCCAGGCGATCGCGTACACGTCGAAGCAGTCGCCCAGCCAGGTGTCCAAGGAGATCACCGACGCCTGGCAGCCGGCCGACCAGTACGTCGACGGCAGCGGCGTCTACCTGCGCTACGACGACGACTCGGTGGTGATCCTCCCGCTCGCCGTCGGCTCGGTGATCCTGCTGGAGAAGATGTCCAGCGCCTACCCCCGGTACCACCGCGTCGTCGGCAACAGCTGGGGCTGGGGCCGAGGCAGCACCGTCCGGGGCGGCGGCCCCGGCGCCGGCAAGTAGCCCGTCCGACCCCCTCACCCTGGAGTAGTCCCTGTGGAGCATCTCGTCACCGATCTGCTGGTCACCCTCGCCTACGGCGTGCTCGGCGTCGTCCTGATGGCGATCGGCTACGCGCTCGTCGACCTGGCCACCCCCGGCAAGCTCCACGAGCTGATCTGGACCGAGCGCAACCGCAACGCCACCGTGCTGCTCGCCTCCAACCTGCTCGGGGTCGGCACCGTGGTGGTGGCCGCGATCGTGGCCAGCGACGACGACTTCACCCTCGGGCTGGTCGGCGCCGCCGCGTACGGGATCCTCGGACTGGTGATCATGGCGGCGGCCTTCGTGCTGCTGGACGTGGCCACCCCCGGCAAGCTCGGCGAGCTGCTGGTCGACCCGGAGCCGCACCCGGCGGTCTGGATCTCCGCCACCGTGCACGTCGCCACCGGCGCGATCATCGCCGCCGCGATCAGCTGATGGCCGCAACGGCCACCACCCCCAAGAACAAGCGCCAACAGGTGCTGATCTGGACGGTGATCATCGGCATCACGGTCGGCGCCTGCGTCATCGGGGCGATCACCGGCGACTCGGACACCGACGTGCCCGGCCCGGCCGCCGACGAGCGCTCCGGCACCGTGCCCATCCTCCGGGCCGCCGCCGACAGCCAGGGCATCTGCTACGGCTGGCAGCTTGTCGACACGTACGACCCGGTCAGCGTCGGCTCCAACCTCGGCGACGGCACGGCGGTCGCCGACGCGCCCGGCTGCCCCCGGTGGATCGAGGTCTACGCCAACGTCAACTACACGTCGTCCAGCAGCGAGTCGAACGACTCCGCCAGCATCCGGGTGAAGGGGTCGGACGACATCGAGTTCCGCGACCTGGCCGCGATCGAGTCCGGGCTGGGCCGGTTCGGGCTGGACGAGGACGCGTTCGTCGACGACCCGGGCTGGGCCGTCACCCGGGCCGCCACCATGCTGCCGCTGCTCGCCACCGAGCGGGGGCTGGCCGACCCGGCTGCCACCCCCACCGCCGAACCGGCCACCCCGGCCGCCCCGCTGCCGGACGCCGGCAGCGACTTCTGGCGGGACCGGTGGATCCTGCTGCTCACCACGGTCGGGCTGTTCCTGCTCGCCGCGCTCTTCGTCGCCGTGGGCGTGCGACAGCGAAACCGGCAGCTCCGGGGAGCCGTGCCCGCGCAGCGCGCCGGGGCGGGCGCCGCCGGGCGTACCCGGGAGAAGGCGTGACCGTCGACGCGCCCGCACGGCCGCGGTGGCGCCCGGCCCGCGCGGCGGTCCTGCTCGCGGTCTTCGTCTGCGCGGCCTGCGGCCTGGTGTACGAGCTGGCCCTGGTCGCGCTCGGCAGCTACCTGATCGGCGACGCGGTCGGTCAGGCGTCGATCGTGCTCGGCGTGATGGTCTTCGCGATGGGCGTCGGCGCGCTGGTGGCGAAGCCGTTGCAGTCCCGCGCGGCGGCCGCGTTCGCGGCGATCGAACTGACCCTGGCGCTGCTCGGCGGCCTCTCCGTGCTCGGCCTCTACGCGGCGTTCGCCTGGCTCGACCTCTACGGGCCGGCGCTCGTCGGCACCGCGTTCGTGCTTGGCCTGCTGATCGGCGCGGAGATCCCGCTGCTGATGGTCATGCTGCAACGCATCCGGGAGCAGTCCGCGGGCAGCGCGGTGGCCGACCTGTTCGCCGCCGACTACGTCGGCGCGCTGCTCGGCGGGCTGGCCTTCCCGTTCCTGCTGATGCCGGTCTTCGGCCAGCTCAAGGGCGCGTTGGTGGTCGGCGCGGTGAACGCCGTCGCCGGCCTCGCGCTGGTCTTCACCGTGTTCCGCGCCGAACTCGGCCGTCGCGCGCGGGTGGTGCTCGGCGCCGGCGCCGTCGTGGTCGGCCTCCTGCTCGGGTACGCGTGGGTGACCGCCCACGACTTCGAGGTGACCGCCCGCCAGCAGCTCTACCGGGATCCGGTGGTGCACGCCGAGCGCAGCCGCTATCAGGAGATCGTGCTGACCCGTTCGGTGCGGGAGGTCGGCCACACCGACACCGACCTGCGGCTGTTCCTCAACGGCGACCTCCAGTTCAGTTCCGTGGACGAGTACCGCTACCACGAGGCGCTGGTGCACCCGGCGATGCGCGGGCCGCACGGGGACGTGCTGGTGCTCGGCGCCGGCGACGGGCTGGCCGCGCGGGAGATCCTGAAATATCCGGACGTGCGGTCGGTGACGCTCGTCGACCTCGACCCGGCCGTCGTGGCGCTGGCCCGCAGTGAGCCGCAGCTCCGCGAGCTGAACCGTCGGTCGCTCACCGATCCCCGGATCCGGGTGTTGAACCTGGACGCGTTCGGCTGGCTGCGCACCGCCACGGAACGCTTCGACGTGGTGATCGCCGACCTGCCCGACCCGGACGAGACGGCCACCGCGAAGCTCTACACGGTCGAGTTCTACGCACTCGTCCGGCCGGTGCTGGCCCCGGGCGGCCGGCTCGTCGTCCAGTCCGGCTCGCCCTACTTCGCGCCCCGGTCGTACTGGTCGATCGAGCGGTCGGTGCGGGAGGCGGGCTTCGCCACCACGCCGTACCACGTCGACGTGCCGAGCTTCGGCGACTGGGGCTTCGTGCTCGCCGCGCCGGGCGACGCCGCGCCGGAGCTGGCGCTGCCGGCCGACGCGCCGCCGCTGCGCTTCCTCACCCCGCAGGTGCTCGCCGCCGCGGCCGCCTTCCCCGCCGACCGGGCCCGCGTGGACGTGCCGGCCTCGACGTTGTTGCAGCCCAGGGTGCTGGAGTACGCCCGCGAGGAGTGGCGCGGCTACTAGGTTTCGGGGCATGCCACCCGGACCGTCCCACCGCCCGCCGGGGCTCGGCTGGCTGGTCCGCCGGCTGCCGCCCCGGGCGATCGGCGCGGCCTCCCACCTCCAGGCGTTCGTGCTCTCCGGCGTGGTCACCGTGCTGGCCGTGCGCGCCTACCTCCAGGCCACCGACTATCCGCAGCTCGGCGGTGGCGGGCTGCACATCGCGCACGTCCTCTGGGGCGGCCTGCTGCTCGGCGTGGGCCTGGGGATCCCGCTGGTCTTCCTGGGCGACGGGTCGCGGACCGCCGGGGCGGTGGTCGGCGGGATCGGGTTCGGGCTCTTCATCGACGAGGTGGGCAAGTTCGTCACCGCCCGCACGGACTACTTCTACGCCCCGGCCGCCGCCATCATCTACGTGGCCTTCGCCCTGCTCGTCCTGCTCGTCCAGGCGGTACGCGGGCGCACCGGCCGGTCCCGGCTGACCCCGCCCGAACGCACCGCCAACGCGCTGGACGTGGTGCTCAGTGCGCTGCCCGGCGGGCTCACCGACAGGCGGCGGGCGGCCGTGCTGCGCCTCGTGCAGGGCACCGGGCTTCGGCCACAACGTGTCCCACTCGCACCGGCGGACCAACCGCCGCTGGAACCCGAACATCCAGTCGGTGCGTACCCCGGCCGGTGGCGGCACCACCAAGAAGTTGCAGGTCTGCACCTCGTGCATCAAGGCCGGCAAGGTCACCCGCGCCTGACGCGGCAGCGCCACCGCAACATCGTCGGTCGCCGGCGGACCCATCGGGTCCGCCGGCTTCCGTCGTGTCCGCCGGCCCGGGCGGGCCGGCCGCGCTGACCGGCGCTCAGAGGGTGCGGCCGAACGACAGGCAGCCGGGCGCGTCCTGGTAGAAGCCGAAGTTCGGGATCCGCTCGTAGCCGGCCGAGGTGTACATCGCGATCGCCTCGGGCTGCTTGTCGCCGCACTCCAGCACGATCCGCTTGCGGCCGTGGTCGCGGGCGGAACGCTCGACGGCGGCGAGGACCGAGCGGGCCACCCCCCGCCCCCGGGCGCCCGGCGCGGTGTACATCCGCTTCAGCTCCGCCGTCTCGCCGTCCTCGCCGTGACTGCGCCAGCCACCGCAGCCCACCGGCCGCCCGTCCAGGTAGGCGACCAGGAAGGCGCCGGCCGGCGGGGCGAACTCGGCCGCGTCGACGGGCGTCTCGTCGCCGCTGCCGCCGTACCGCTCGCCGAGGTCGGCCAGGGCCGCCCGGATCAACGCCTGCGACTCGGGCGCGTCGAAGCGCCGTTCCCGGATCTCGATCTCGCTCACGGTGCCCAGGTTACGACCGGGCCCGACCCCCGCCCCGCCCCGGCGGCCGGGGTCGGACGCAGATCACTCCGTCGGTCGTGCCACCTCAGCGGAAGTGGTCCCAGCCGCGCGGTCCCTCGGGGTCGGCGCCGTCGACGGTGACCCCCGCGCCCGCACCCACCCGGCCCACCGGCCGCCAGCCGTCGGGCAGCGCGGCCCCGTCCGGGAACGTGGCCGCCAGCGCGTGGTCGTCCCCGCCGGCCAGGATCCACGAGTACGGGTCCACGCCGAGCGCCTGCGCCGCGTCGCGCATCTGCCGGGGCACCTCGAACGCGTCCCGGGTCAGGTCGATCGCCACCCCGCTGGCCGCCGCCACGTGCCCGAGGTCGGCGAGCAGCCCGTCCGACACGTCCATCCACCGACCCTCCGCCCCGGTCACCCGCAGCGTCGCGCCGGCGGGCGTTCCGGGACCGTCCGGTGGCCCGGTGACGACGGCGGACGCCGGGTCGGCCGTCCCGGCCGGCGTCGCGACGGCCAGCTCGTCGGGCAGCGCCTCGGGTGCGTCCGCCACGGCGGCCAGCAGCGCGGTGTAGTCGGCGGCGAACCGGGTCATGGTCGCGGGATCGAACAGGTCGCGGCGGTACTGCATCGCGCCGTCGAGCCGGTCGGCGCGTCGCCAGAGGAAGACGCTGACGTCGAACTTCGCCATCGGCAGGGCGAACGGCTCGTAGCGCATCGTGACGTCGCCGCTGTCCACCGAGAGCGCCCGGTCGTCGTCGGCGAGCATGAACATCGTCTGCACCAGCGGCGTGCTGCCCGGGTCCCGGGGCGGGGACAGTTCGTCCACCAGCGCCTCGAACGGCACGTCGGCGTGGGCGTACGCGCCGATGGTCACGTCCCGGACCTGCCGCAGCAGGTCGCGGAAGGTCGGCGCGGCGCCGACGTCGACCCGCAGCACCAGCGTGTTGACGAAGAACCCGATCAGGGGTTCCAGCTCCGGGCGGGGTCGCGCGGTGTGCGGCACGCCCACGACCAGGTCACGCTCCCCGGTGTACCGGGCGAGCAGGACGAAGTAGCCGGCCAGCAGCGCCATGTTGAGGGTGGCGCCCTCCGCCGCGGCGAGCCGGCGCAGCCGGTCGGCGACCTCGCCGGGCACCTCGAAGAGCTCGTGCGCGCCCTCGCTGCCGCGCCGGCGGGGTCGCGGACGGTCGGTGGGCAGCTCCAGTCGGGCGGGCAGGCCGGTCAGCCGCTCGCGCCAGTAGTCGAGCTGGCCGTTGCCGGAGCCGGTCACCAGGTCGCGTTGCCAGACCGCGAAGTCGGCGTACTGCACCGGCAGCGGGGGCAGCGCCACCGGCCTGCCGGCGCGCGCGGCCGGGTACGCGGCGGCCAGCTCGGTCAGCAGGACGGCCATGGACGAGCCGTCGAAGACCGTGTGGTGCAGGGTCAGCAGCAGCTCGTGCCGGTCGTCGGCGACGCGCAGCAGCAGCGCCCGCAACGGCGGGTCCGCCCGCAGGTCGAAGACCGGTTCGCCGTGCTCGCGGTAGAGCCGGCGGTGGGCGGACTCCAGGTCGTCGCCGGAGTACCCGCGCAGGTCCACCTCCCGCCACGGCACCTCGGCGGTGTCGCCGGCGACCTGGCACAGGTCGCCGGCGTCGAGCACGAACCGGGTCCGCAGCACCTCGTGCCGCTGTGCGACGGTCAGCAGCGCCGTCCGGACGGCGGCCGGGTCGAGCGGACCGACCAGTTCGAGACCGAAGTGGGTGTTGTAGAGCTGGGGATCGGGCTCGGTGTGGTGCGACAGCCACAGCCGGCGCTGCCCGTACGAGGCGGGCAGTGGCCGG
Organism: Micromonospora maritima; assembly: GCF_902825405.1. Lineage (GTDB taxonomy): Bacteria > Actinomycetota > Actinomycetes > Mycobacteriales > Micromonosporaceae > Micromonospora > Micromonospora maritima. The sequence goes on from NZ_CADEAU010000036.1 coordinate 21,930, forward strand.
GAGCGGTCCGCCACGGCCACCGGCGGGGCGCCCCCACCGGTGGCGAAGCCGGTGATCCACCGTGCCAGGCCACGGACGGTGGGTGCCTCGAAGACCGACCGCAGCGGCAGGTCCACGCCGAAGGCCGCCCGCAGCCGGGCCAGGAGCTGGATCACCAGCAGCGAGTGACCGCCCAGCTCGAAGAAGTGGTCGTCCCGGCCGACCTCGTCCCGATGCAGCAGGGCGCCGAAGACGGTCGCCACCACGTCCTCCACCGCGTCGCGGGGCCGGTCGGCGCCCATCGGCGCGACGACGTCGGGCACGGCCGGCAGGCGGCGCCGGTCGAGCTTGCCGTGCGGGGTCAGCGGCAACGCGGTCAGCGGGACGAAGGCCGCCGGCACCATGAAGTCCGGCAGGTGCCGCTCGGCGTGCCGGCGTACCACGGTGGGCGGCACGTCCGGCCGGGTCGGCACCACGTAGCAGACGAGGGCCGGCCCGGTGCGGCGCTCCTCGTCCAGCAGCACCGCGCAGTCGGCCACCTCCGGGCAGCCGGCGATGACGGCGCGGACCCCCTCCAGCTCGATCCGGTAGCCGTGCAGCTTCACCTGGTCGTCCAGGCGGCCGAGGAACTCCACCGCGCCGTCGGGCAGCCGGCGGCACCGGTCCCCGGTGCGGTAGAGCCGGGCTCCGGGACGGTCGGCGAAGGGGTCCGGCAGGTAGCGCTCGGCGGTGCGGCCCGGCTGACCCAGGTAGCCCCGGGACACCGTCTCCCCGCCGAGGTACAGCTCGCCGGCCACCCCGTCGGGCACCGGTTCGAGTCGCTCGTCGAGCACGTACGCGGTCGCCCGGGCCAGCGGCCAGCCGATCGGGGTGGTGGCCCCCCGGGGCGTCGGCGTGCGGTCGCCGGGCAACGCCAGGGCACCGACCGTGGCCTCGGTGGGTCCGTAGTGGTTGATCACCTGACGGTCACCGGCCAGCTCGCGCAGGCGCGTCACCTGGGTCCACGGCGACGCCTCGCCACCGAGCAGGAGCGCCTGCCGGGGCAGCAGCGCCGCGGGGTCGGTGCCCGCGGCCACCAGACCGGACAGGTGCGAGGGGGTGAGCTTCAGGTAGTCCACACCGGAGGCCACGTGCGCCGCCAGCCAGGCCGGGTCGGTGACCCGCTCGGCGTCGACCAGGTGGACCGTCCCACCGGAGGCGAGCGCGCCGTAGAACATGGTGAGGCCGAAGTCGAAGGTCAACGGCTGCCACAGGCTGAACACCCGGCCGGGAGGCGCCGCCAACAGCTCGGTCAGGCCGTCGAGATAGGCGGCGAGGTTACGGTGGCTGACCGCGACGCCCTTCGGCGCGCCGGTGGAGCCGGAGGTGTAGACGACGTACGCCAGGTTCTCCGGGTCGACGGCGGTCGCGGCCGGCGGCGCCGGCGGGGCGTGCGGCGACGTGGACGAGGCGGTCTCGTCGACCCCCAGCACGGGCACGCCGGCGCCGTCGAGCCGCTGCGCCAGGTCGGCCACGGTGACCGCGACCAGGGCGCCGGCGTCGACCAGGGTCTGCTTCAGCCGGTCGGCGGGCGACCGCAGGTCGAGCGGTACGTAGGCGCCGCCGGCCCGCAGCACGCCGAGCACGGCGACGGCCAGCTCCACGCGGTTGTCCACCAGGATGCCCACCCGCTGCTCCGGGCCCACCCCGTGCCCGCGCAGCAGCACGGCGAGCGCGTCGGCGCGGGCGGCCAGGTCG